>CANFYD010000534.1 GCA_947450745.1 Burkholderiales bacterium | reverse complement strand
GCCCTGAACGACGGCGGCGAGATGCAAGCGCCAATGGGCCGCGCCATCATCGGCGGCGTGATCACCTCCACGCTGCTGACGCTGCTGGTGGTGCCGGTGCTGTATTCGTATCTGGTGCGGGAACGCAAGCCGCAGTTTGAGGGCAGCCCGAGCACACTTTTAGCATCAGGCGTTAGCGGATCAACAATGCAGACGTAGGGCGGGTCGAGACCCGCGTCTGGCCGACTGTGGCACCCACAGTGCAAGCAGCCGGTCCATTGCTGGGCTTTGCTGCCGTCGTCAGAATCGCTCGCGGGTCTCGACCCGCCCTACGTGGTTTGATGAGGCCGCAGCTCAATACACGTCGAAAGCCAGCGTGATGAAGCGGCTGTCCCACTGATCTGGTCGCGCTGCGGCGGGCCTCAGATCGGTGCCGCGCAGCAACCAGCGGCCGGCTGCCGGGGCGGTGGTGCGCACCATGCCTTGCGCGTCGGTGCGCAGCCAGCGCTCTTGGCCAGGCACCGTGCTGACGCCGCGCAACTCCACCGCAAAGTCGGCCAGCGGTGCCGCGTCGCGCAGCACCTGAAACACCAGCGCGTCGCCGCTGCGCAGCGGCTGCAAGCCACTTTGGATCAACAAGTCCATGCCCATGCCGCTGGGCGCGGCGGACGCTTGGGCTGGTGTGGCCCCGGCGAGCGGGGCAGGGCTGGAAAACTCGATGCGGGCGTGTTTGACGTAGCGCTCAAGCCAGGGCAAGCCGCGCGCTTGCAGCGCTGCCCAGCGGTCTCGGGTCGCTTGCGGCGGGTTGATCTCGTCGAAGTACAGCGCCACCTTGTCGGCCGGGATTTCGATATCGAACGGCACCGATTGCGCCCAGCAGGAAATGGCTTCGGCTGGGCCGCTGATGCCGCTGATGCCGCTGATGCTGCCTATCGCCTTCGCTTCGGTCTGCATCAGTGTGAACTTGGGCGTCGCCGTCATGCCTTTCAGCACCATCGGCTGAGCCCCCTGGCGGCAGCCGCTGCTGTGCAAAGCGGCCAACGCCAGCGGAAATTCAAGCACCGGGAACTGGTTGCCCGTGCCCAGCGCCATCACGATGCGGCCGGAGCGCTTTTGCGTTTTTGCTTCAAACCAGGTGTCGTGGGCGCTGGCCAGGCCGGTCAGCAAGGCCAACAGCAGGGCCGCTGAGCCCGCGCGGCCTGCGCGCGGACGGGCAGTGACAGGGGAAGTGACTGAGGACGTGACAGGGGAAGGCACAAGAGTCTTGTTCATGGCTGGGCACGGTAGCAGAAAGATTCGGGCGTCCGCCTGCATCCAAAGTCGGACGCGGGCCGTATATGAAGTACCGACGCCGCAACAAGCAACGCGCCGAGGTTCAACGAATTTCCCCTCTCAACCGCCCCCGAAGGATCACCATGAAACTGAACAAATTTGCTGCTATCGCCCTCGCCACTGCCATCAGCGCAGTCAGCTTGAGTGCCTCCGCCCAAGTCATGGTCGGCGGTGCCGCGATGTACGCCACCAAGGACATCATCGACAACGCCGTCAACTCGAAAGATCACACCACGCTGGTCGCTGCGGTGCAAGCGGCCGGTCTGGTCGATACCTTGAAGGGCCCTGGCCCGTTCACTGTTTTTGCACCGACCAATGGCGCTTTTGCGGCGCTGCCGGCCGGCACCGTGGACACCTTGCTGAAGCCCGAGAACAAGCCGACGCTGAGTAAGATCCTGACCTACCACGTGGTGGCAGGCAAGCTGGACGCCGCAGCGCTGACCAAGGCCGTCATGGCCGGCAGCGGCAAGGCGACGCTGAAGACGGTGTCCGGCGGCACGTTGACTGCCACCGCTCAGGGCAGCACCCTGGTGGTGACCGATGAGTCCGGTGGCACCGCACGGGTGACGATCGCCGACGTGATGCAGTCGAACGGCGTCATCCATGTGGTCGACAAGGTGCTGCTGCCGAAGTAAGCGGCTTCGGGTTTCTCCGGGGATGCGATACTGTCGTTTCGATATCGGGAGAGTCTTGGCGTGGTGTATCCATAGGCCAAGCGCCGAAGGAGCAACCGCCCCGGAATCTCTCAGGCAAATGAACCGGTATCGAGACAGCAAGTACTCTGAAGAGTGAGCGGGTTTAGTCACCCGCTCCACCGCAGGAGCAAGCGCAGTGCGTCCACCGACGCCGCGTGAATCTCTCAGGTCCAAAACAGAGGGGGCGATGACACCGATGTTCGGTGTCGTCCCAACCCCGACTCGTTTGGACTTATTCCATGAAGAAAATTGCAGTCATCGGCGGCGGCATCACCGGCGTCACCACGGCCTACGCGCTGGCCAAGCGCGGTTTCGCGGTCACCTTGTTCGAGTCGCACCGCTACGCCGCGATGGAAACTTCGTTCGCCAACGGCGGACAACTCTCGGCCTCCAATGCCGAGGTCTGGAACCACATCTCGACGCTCGTCAAAGGCATCAAATGGATGCTGACCCGCGATGCGCCGCTGCTGGTGAACCCCAAGCCCAGCTGGCACAAGATTTCCTGGTTCGCCGAGTTCATTGCCAACATCCCGCACTACGAAAAGAACACGATAGAAACGACCCGGCTTTCGATTGCCGCGCGCGACCATTTGTTCGCCTGGGCCGAGCAAGAAGGCATTGACTTCGACCACAAGCGCGAAGGCATTCTGCACATCTACCGCGACAAGGCCGGCTTCGAGCATGCGGGCCAAGTGTCCAAGATGCTGGCCAAGGGCGGCCTGGCGCGCCAAGCGGTCACGCCGCAAGAGATGCGCACCATCGAGCCGACGCTGGCCGGCCAGTATTACGGCGGCTATTTCACGCCGAGCGATTCCACCGGCGACATCCACAAGTTCACTTGCGGCCTGGCCGCTGCCGCCGAACGCTTGGGCGTGGTGACCCGCTACGGCGCACAGATCCGCACCGTCAGCAGCGACAACACTTCGGTCACGCTGGTCGATGGCGACGGTGACAACCAGGTCTTCGACGGGGTGGTGGTGTGCGCCGGCACGGCCAGCCGTGACTTGGCCGCCCAGCTCGGCGACCGGGTCAATATCTACCCGGTCAAGGGCTATTCCATCACCGTCAATTTGCAAGACGCCCAAAGTCAGGCGGCCGCACCGCAGGTCAGTTTGCTGGACGACGCGACCAAGCTGGTCAGCAGCCGTTTGGGTCAGGACCGGTTGCGGGTTGCGGGTACGGCCGAGTTCAACGGCATGAACCGTGACATCCGCGCCGACCGCATTCGCCCCTTGGTGGAATGGGTGCAGCAATGCTTCCCCGGCGTGCGCACCGACCAGGTCGTGCCCTGGGCTGGTCTGCGGCCGATGATGCCCAATATGCTGCCGCGCGTCG
>CANFYD010000533.1 GCA_947450745.1 Burkholderiales bacterium | reverse complement strand
GTGGTGTCCCGGTCCCCTTGGCCGACCGGGGTAGCGTGCCCCGGTTTGCCCCGGTCTGGCCGAAACATTCCCCTAACTGTGCCCCGGTTCCGTATGCGTTGTAAAGCGTCAACGTGATCCGTCCTGACAAAGAAAAAGCCCCTAAGTCGTTGATTTACTTAGGGGCTTGATCGGACATGATTCGTTGTGAATCACTGTCTTGGAGGAGAGGGGGGGATTCGAACCCCCGAGGCGTTACCGCCCGCCTGATTTCGAGTCAGGTACATTCAACCACTCTGCCACCTCTCCAAAACTTACAAAATCTGGTGCTCGCGTGGTTGGATGCGAGTCAAGCCCACAATTCTAGCGGAATTTTCAGGGCTTTCAGGCCATCAAGCGCGAAGAACATCCAAACCGCCGAAATAAGGGCGCAGCACTTCAGGCAAAGTGATGCTGCCATCGGCGTTTTGATAGTTCTCCAGCACGGCCACCAGGGTGCGGCCGACGGCCAAGCCGGAGCCATTCAGCGTGTGCACCAGCTCGTTCTTGCCCAGCGCGTTCTTGAAGCGCGCTTGCATGCGGCGGGCCTGGAAGGCTTCGCAGTTCGAGCAGCTGCTGATCTCACGGTAGGTCTGCTGGGCAGGCACCCAGACCTCCAGGTCGTAGGTTTTGGTCGAGCCGAAACCCATGTCGCCGCTACACAGCGTCAGCACACGGTAGGGCAGGTCCAGTTTTTGCAGAATCGCTTCGGCGTGGCCGACCATTTCCTCCAGCGCTTCGTAGCTGTTGTCGGGATGGACGATCTGCACCATCTCGACCTTGTCGAACTGGTGCTGGCGGATCAGCCCGCGGGTGTCGCGGCCGGCACTGCCCGCTTCCGAACGGAAACAGGGGCTGTGAGCGGTCAGTTTGATCGGCAGCGAGGCCATGTCCAGCACCTGCTCCCGCACCGAGTTGGTCAAGGTGATTTCTGCCGTTGAAATCAGATATTGCTCTTCGGCGTCGTCTTCACCGCCGCGCAAGACCCAGAACATGTCTTCCTTGAACTTGGGCAACTGGCCGGTGCCTTCCAGCACTTCGCGGTTGACGATGTAGGGCGTGTAGCACTCGGTGTAGCCATGCACTTCGGTCTGGGTGTCCAGCATGAACTGGGCCAAGGCGCGGTGCAATTTGGCAATCTTGCCGCGCATGAAAGAGAAGCGCGAGCCGCTCAGCTTGGCCCCGGTCTCGAAGTCCAGACCCAGCGCCGCCCCCAGGTCGACGTGGTCGCGCAGCTCGAAATCGAAGCTGCGCGGCGTGCCCCAGCGGCGCACTTCGACGTTGCCGGCCTCGTCTGCGCCCACCGGCACCGAAGGGTGCGGCAAATTGGGCACGCTCATCAGCATCGTGGTCAGTTCTTGCTGGATGGCGTCGAGCCGGTCGGCGCCGGCCTTCAGCCCGTCGGCAATGCTGCCCACTTCGGCCAGCACGGCGGAGGCATCTTCGCCCTTGCCCTTCAAGATGCCGATTTGTTTGGACAGGCTGTTGCGCCGCGCTTGCAGCTCTTCGGTGCGGGTCTGTGCACCTTTGCGCTCGGTTTCAAGCGACTGATAGCGCTCGACGTCCAGAAACGCTTGCGGGCTCTTGCGGGTTTCCAGGCGCGCGATGACGGCGTCGAGGTCTTTGCGCAGCAGGGTGATGTCTAGCATGGGATGTCCTTGTTCTTTCTGAATTGCTCTCAGCGCGGCGAGCGGGGGCCGTGGCCACCGCGTCGCCGACGCTTCGCTGCCTACGCGACGTTAAACGCAGCGACGTCAAACGACATGCCAGGATCAGGATCGGCCAGGGGCCAGATCGGCCATGGACTTGTCGCCCAGACCCAGCGGCAGCGGGAAGCGCACATGCTCTTCCACGCCAGGCAAGCTGCGTACCGCCGTAGCACCCAGCGCGCGCAGCCGGTTGATGACGGCCTGCACCAGCACATCGGGGGCCGAGGCACCGGCGGTCAGGCCTACGCGGGCGCGGCCATCCAGCCATTCAAGCTGCAGATCTTCAGCGCTGTCCACCATGTAGGCGGGCGTGCCCAGCCGTTCGGCCAGCTCGCGCAAGCGGTTGCTGTTGGAGCTGGTCGGGCTGCCCACCACGATCACCACATCGACCTGCGGCGCCAGCACCTTGACGGCGTCCTGGCGGTTCTGCGTGGCGTAGCAAATGTCTTGCTGCTTGGGCTCGCGTACCAGCGGGAATTGCACTTTCACGGCGGCCAGAATCTCGGCCGCATCGTCGACGCTGAGCGTCGTCTGCGTGACCACCGCCAGCTTGGCCGGGTTGTTGACGCGCACATGGGCCACGTCGGCCACGTCTTCGACCAGATAGATGCCGCTGCTCAGCTGGCCCATCGTGCCCTCCACTTCCGGGTGGCCTTTGTGGCCGATCATGATGAATTCATAACCCTCGCGGTGCAGCTTGGCCACCTCCACATGCACCTTGGTGACCAGCGGGCAGGTGGCGTCAAAGACCTGAAAGCCGCGCTGTGCCGCCTCTTTGCGCACTTCCTGGCTGACGCCATGCGCGCTGAAGACCAGGGTGGCACCGGGCGGCACATCGGCCAAGTCCTCGATGAAAATCGCACCGCGCGCCTTCAAGTCGTTCACCACATAGGTGTTGTGGACGATCTCGTGGCGCACATAAATCGGTGCGCCAAACTTGAGCAAGGCGCGCTCGACGATCTCGATCGCCCGGTCGACACCGGCACAAAAGCCGCGCGGCTCGGCCAACAGCACTTCTTGGGGCTGGACGCTGCTCATGTCAAAGTACCCCGATCACATGCACTTCAAACGTGACCGGCTGGCCGGCCAGCGGGTGGTTGAAGTCGAACAGCAGCCAATCGGGGCCCATCTCGCGCACGCTGCCGGCATAGCCCGCCGTGCCGTCGGGCGTGGGGAACTGCACCACATCGCCGACGCTGTACTGCGTGTCCGGGTTGCCCAGCTCGCGCAGCAAGCTCAGGCGCACGCGTTGCAAAAGGTCGGGGTTGTGCGGGCCAAAGGCCTCGCCAGGTGCCAGCTCGAATTGGGTGCGCACGCCTTCGGGCAAGCCGATCAGATGCGCTTCAATGGCCGGGGACAACTGCCCCGTGCCGAGCGACAAGGTGGCCGGCTTTTCGGCAAAAGTGTTGATGGCATCACCACCGACCGGACCGGCCAGACGATAGTGCAGTGTCAAAAAGGATCCGGCTTCGATGAGATTCACGTTTGGGCTTTATTCGCTAGACTGCCCTGATTTTAGGGCCACGCTTGTGGCCCCTCATTTGCCGGCCCATTCAGCCGGCCCAGTCACCATGCCACTCGACCACCTGCCCCCCGATGCGCGACCGCGCGAAAAGCT
>CANFYD010000532.1 GCA_947450745.1 Burkholderiales bacterium | reverse complement strand
GACACCTCCGAACTGCTGGTCGGCATCCGCAGCTTCGTCGACGGCCAACATTTGAGCGACGGCGCAGCGCGCCCAGCGGCGGTGGCGGCTCCGGCAGCGGTCGCGGCCAAGGTGGCGGCACCCCAAGCGGCCGCACCGGCCGCACCGGCCAAACCGCTGGTGCGCGAGTTGGAGCTGCAAGTTGGCCCGTTGACCGACCTCAGCTTGGCCGACAACCTGGTCGACCTGTTCAAGGAAATCACCGACCTCGGCACGATAGAGCCGCTGGACGGGGGCATGGCTGCCGATGGCCTGCGCCGCTTCAAGATCATCACCAGCAGCACCGACAGCGACCTGATGGATCTGTTCACCTTCCATGTGGCGCGTGAACAAGTCCGGCTGGAGCCGTTCGGGCCTGGCTATGGCTTCCACAGCGGTGCACCGGGCGCGCCCATCCCCACCGTCCCCTCCAAAGAAGAAGAGCTGGGTTACGGCTTTTTCGACGACGCCCCGGGCTCACCCGCGAGCTTGGCGGCCAGCAGCACCGACTTGAAGGTGCAGGCCGAGCCGACCAAGCCAGCGGCCAGCACCCAGGTCATGGCCAAGCCGGAAGCCAAACCGGCTGCGGCCGGCATGGAGCAATCGACGCTGCGGGTTTCGATCGAAAAGGTCGATCAACTGATCAACCTGGTCGGTGAGCTGGTCATCACGCAAGCGATGCTGGCGCAAAACAGCCGCGACGTGGCACCGGGCCTGTATCAGCAATTGACGGCCGGCCTGGCCGACCTGGAGCGCAACACCCGCGACCTGCAGGAATCGGTGATGTCGATCCGGATGATTCCGATGTCGGTCGTGTTCAACCGGTTCCCGCGCATGCTGCGTGACTTGGCCGCCAAGCTGGGCAAAAAGGTCGAGCTGGTGACACAGGGCGAAGCCACCGAGCTGGACAAGAGCCTGGTCGAGAAGATCACCGACCCGCTGACCCATCTGGTGCGCAACAGTTGCGACCACGGCATAGAACTGCCGGCCGATCGGCTGGCCAAGGGCAAGCCCGAGCACGGCACTATCAAGCTGGTGGCCTCGCACCAGGGCGGCTCCATCGTGATCGAAGTGCGCGACGACGGCCGCGGCCTGAACCGCGAAAAGCTGCTGCAAAAAGCGCGCGAGAAAGGCATTGACGCGCCGGATTCGATGACCGACTCCGAGGTCTGGGGCCTGATCTTCGCGCCCGGCTTCTCCACCGCCGATGTGGTCACCGATGTGTCCGGCCGCGGTGTCGGCATGGACGTGGTCAAACGCAATATCACCTCGCTCGGTGGCACGGTTGAGATCGACTCTGCCGAAGGCTATGGCATGAAGGTGTCGGTGCGCCTGCCGTTGACGCTGGCCATCATGGACGGCATGAGCGTCGGCGTTGGCGACGAGGTCTACATCCTGCCGCTCTCCTCGGTGATCGAGTCCTTCCAGGTCAAGAGCGACACCATCAAGACGGTGGCCGGCTCCGGCCGCGTCGTCGAGGTGCGGGACGAGTACATGCCGGTGATCGGGCTGGAGCGCATCTTCAATGTGCCCCGCTTCGACTTCGAGCATGTCAGCTCCATCATGGTGGTGGTCGAGGCCGAAGGTGGCCGCGTCGCGCTGCTGGTCGATGAGCTGCTGGGCCAGCAACAGGTGGTGGTGAAGAACCTCGAAGCCAACTATCGCAAGGTGCCCGACGTGTCCGGTGCCACCATCATGGGCGATGGCCGGGTGGCCTTGATCCTGGACGTCGGCAGCTTGGTGCGCCGCTCCCGTCACTGAAAGAACTCCGGGCCAAGCACAGCCGCGCCGGCACAAACGGCCGCAGCGGTGCCCAGTCCCCCTTGAATCGAAGCGAAGGATAAGTTGATGAATATGAGCGCAATGCTTCGGCAATTCAGCATCCGGGCCCGCATGCTCGGTGCCATCGTGATGGTGCTGGCCCTGCTGCTGCTGGTCGGCGGCGTCGGGTGGTTCGGCATGAGCTCGCTGCACGACCAGAATCGCCAGATCAGCAACAGCCAGGCGACCCTGGTCAAGCAGGTCGGCGCCCTGGTGCAGCAGATGGAGGCCGGAGCCAAGGAGGCAGCCGCCCAGGACAAGCTGCTGAGCGAGTTGCGCACGGCGCTGAAGCAAAGCGCCGCCGCCCAGTCGGCCGCTCCGCAAGACAGCGGTTTGCTCATTTTCATCATCGTGCTGAGCGTCAGCGCCATCCTGGTGGTGCCGTTGACGCTGCTGAATATGCACAGCATCTGCACGCCGTTGGCCGAGGCCGAGGCCTTTGCCGACGCGATTGCCAAGGGCGACCTGACCAGCTCCAAGGTGCAGGTCGAGGGCCAGGACGAAGCCTCCCACCTGATGCGCTCGCTGCAGCAGATGCAGCAGGCCTTGCAGAGCTTGATGGGCCAACTGCGCACCTCGGCCGACAGCATCCGCACCGCGTCGGTCGAAATTGCGGCGGGCAACCTGGATCTGTCCACCCGCACCGAGCAAACCGCGTCCAATCTGCAGCAAGCCGCATCGTCGATGGTGCAATTGACCGGCACCGTCAAGCAGACCGCCGACTCGGCCCGCACCGCCAACCAGTTGTCCAGCTCCGCCTCCAGCGCAGCAGCCAAGGGCGGCGAAGTGGTAGGCCAAGTGGTGGCCACGATGGAAGAGATCAACACCAGCTCGAAAAAGATCAGCGACATCATTGGCGTGATCGACAGCATTGCCTTCCAGACCAACATCCTGGCGCTGAACGCAGCGGTGGAAGCGGCCCGGGCCGGCGAGCAAGGGCGCGGTTTTGCGGTGGTGGCCAGCGAAGTGCGTTCATTGGCGCAGCGCAGCGCCGAGGCGGCGCGCGAAATCAAGACCCTGATCGGTGCCAGTGTCGAGCGGGTTGAAACCGGCTCGCGCTTGGTGCAAGAAGCGGGCGAGTCGATGAACAACATCGTCAGCAGCGTGCAGCGGGTGGGCGACATCATTGGCGAAATCTCGGCCGCCGCCAGCGAACAGAGCGACGGCATCGCGCAGGTCAACCAATCGGTGGTCAAGCTCGACCAAATGACGCAGCAGAACGCGGCCCTGGTGGAGGAATCCGCCGCCGCTGCCGAAAGCCTGAAGGATCAAGCCGAACGGCTCGCTGAGGCGGTCGACCGGTTCAAGGTCAGCGAGCACGGCAGTGCAAGCGTAGGCATGGGCCGCGCTGCCATGCCGCAAGCTCCCAAAGCTCCGAAAACCAACAGTTTCAAAGTGCCCGCACCCAAGCGTGCACCAACAGCGGCAGCAGCCAAATCAGCAGCGCCGGCTTTCAAGTCAAGTTCAGCACCGATGGCGGCGCGGGCAGCGGCACCCATGTCCACT
>CANFYD010000531.1 GCA_947450745.1 Burkholderiales bacterium | reverse complement strand
AGTAAAAGATGAACGCTGACGGCGTGATCGAACCTGACTTGCCCATGTCGATGTAGTACGAGCCTCCGAGATTGACTGTGAGGTCTGGAGAAAATGCCGTTTTCTTGCCGTCCCCGACAAACCAGCCACGTCCGCTGGTATCGATGAAATCGCTGCCTGCCGTACCCAGGGTGTTACTGATGTTGAAGTGCTTGAAGGTGGATCGGTTGGCAGCCAATCCCAAGGTGAGTTTGAGTTCGTCGGTGGCTGACCACCTGCCCTCGAATTCGAATCCGCGCGCCTGAGTGCTTCCGCCCGGCACCTGCTGCGCCTGGATGGTGCCGGCAGCACCGACTGGCACAAACACCGTCGTCGTCAAGCCTGAGTAGTCGGCCTGGAACATCGCTGCGTTGAGTTTCAAGCGCCCATCCAGCAACGTACTCTTCATGCCCAACTCGAACGACTTGTTGGTTTGCGGAGCCAGCAGCGTCTGCGTCACGGCCTGGACAGCGCCAGCGATGTAGCCCGTGGCACCGGAAGCGTAGAACATCGTGTCCTTGTTCAATTGATACGCCAGACTGAGGCGCCAGTCGGTGTGGCGGTTCTCGCCGTTGTTCACCTTGGGTGTACCGCCATAGCTTGGCAAATAGTCGGTGAGACTGCTTGGGATCACATTGAGCGTGTAGGACTTGCGTGTGTCCGTGCTGGAGCGCAAGCCCACAGTGCCGCTCAGTTTTTCAGTCAGTGCATAGGTCGCCTGACCATACAGCGCGGTTGAGCGCGTGCCGCCGTTACCCTGATAAAGCCAACTGGCCCATTTCGGCTTCTGTGGCGTCGTGTACGTATAGCCGAACAGGAAGGCACTGTTATTGCCGCCCTCTGTGGAGTCGTCGTACAGGTAAGCACCCACGGTGTACTTCAGTGGACCGGTAGACAGCGAGTTGATGGTCAGCTCGACGCTGTGCGCCTTGGAATTGATGACCTGCCCTGCTACCAACCCGGCTTTTTGGGACAGATCGGAGTCGGTCAACCTCATTTCGCGGTACTTGAACTGGGCCGCGTTAACGGAAAAGCTGTGGTTCGCTAATTCCCAATCCAACTTGAGCGATAGCGAGTCCTCCTTGATATCGCGTTGAGGCTTGAAGTCGAAGCCAATCTTGTAGGGATCTGAGATAGCGAGCGCCGACACATCTCCGTTATCCACGCTGCCGGCCTGAGGCCTGCCACCCGCCCAGCCTGCACGGGTGCCGCACCGAGCGTCCATGAAGCCAGTGACGCCGTCGAGCTTCTGAGTCGTGGCATTAACTGGAACACCGAGGCACTTGTACTGGTAGTCGGCATTGCCATTGGCGGTGTCGTGCCATGTGGTGGCGGTCAGGTTCGCACTGAAGGTTTTACTGGGCTTCCACAGCAGTTGCGCTCGGGCATAGGTGCTATCGGCATCTTTCAGCCCTGCCTCACTGTTGAAGATGTTTTCCACGAAAGGATCACGCTTGTCTTTGGACGCGGTGACGCGCAAGGCGAGCTCATTGGACAGTGGAACGTTGAAAAACCCCTCCAACTTGCGCGCGTTGTAATTGCCAAAGGTGACGGCCGCACCAAAGTCCAACGCCTTCATCGAAGGGCGTTTTGACACCAGGCTGATGACCCCACCATAGGTGTTGCGACCAAACAGCGTGCCTTGCGGGCCCCGCAAGATCTCGACCTGTTCAAGATCCAGATAGCTGGCCAGACCTTGGCCACTGCGTGGACGGTAGATGCCGTCAACGTAAAAAGGCACGGCGATGTCCGTTGTGCCTGCGACCCCTGCACCACGCAGGATGGGCGTCGGATCATTGCCCGCGTTGGCGATCTTCAAGCCAGGAACCGCCTTGTCCAGGGACAGCAAGTCGGTGATGCCGCGCTCCTGGAGGTCTTCGCCCGAAATGGCGGTGATCGCAATCGGCACCGTTTGAAGGTTCTCTACCCGCTTGGTGGCAGTGACCGTGACCATGGGCAACTCTTCGGCAGCAAACGCAGCGCCGGAGAGGACAGCAACAGCAGCGGCAATCGCAGTTTTACGCGTCAATGCCCGGTGACTGATGTGTAGCTTCTTCATTGGATGTTGTGACATGCGAGGCCTATTGAGGTTGGTCGGAATGCGTCGGCTTGCCTGCCTGTAGGCCTGCTCTATTCAGCTGAACTGCATACGTATGCACTATAAATAAATTGCACTTATTGCTAATGGCGGTTAACCCTGGAATATGTTGTATTTTGAAAGGATTTCTCGCCTTAAACCACGCGTATTGCATGGGTATGCAAATCCAGAAAGAGGCTCGGGCTTGAGGCTCAGTCGTGCAGAGCCGCGAAGAGATCAACGTCCATTTGCAGCAGCAAATGTGGCAGATCGATCAGCACCCAGTTTTCGGTCAGCAACTGCCCGTCGCTGCGCCACCAATCGGCCACTCGCATACCGATCGGGCGTTGGGTGGCGGGCACACCCAAATAGGCCCCGGTGTGCGTCGCAGCCACACTGGGCCAACCGGTCGAGGCGACGAAGAGACCCTCGGACAAGCGGGTGCGGTGACCAGCACCCTTGCGGTCTGGAAATGCGTGCAGAAAGGGCTTTTGGTGGTGGCGCTGAAAACCGCCGATGCCTCGACTTGTGCCGATGCCGCAGGGGCCGTACCACATCATGTTCGGATGCCAGAAGCGCTCCATCCCCATCGAATCGAGGTTGACGCCGTCGTAGTCCCACAGGCCCTTGAACATGGCCACCGTGCGCCTCATGCTTTCCTGTCCAGCCAGGGGGTCGGAGGGGCCCAGCAGCAAGCCGTCGTGGGGTGCCGGGCCGGGCACCAGCCAGTCCAGGCCTGAGCTTGGCGGCAGCAACGGCCGGCCTGCTTGGCGTGCCAGGTCGACGATGTCGAGCAGGATGCGGGCTTCGGTGATCTGACCGCCCACACCGCTGGGGTTTGGTTGCCAGCGGTAAAACTCGCCGAAACGCAGTACGGCAGGCTCACCGGTGGCGGGGATGCCCAACCAAGGCTGGCGAAACGTGCCGATGTAATACCCGGTGGCCGTGGCCCACCACCCTTCACCGCGAACCTGTGGGGGCGAGTAACCGACTTCACCTTCAGGAGGGCTGCTCCATTGACCGGCGAAGAAGAGGTCGACGCGGCGCTCCAGGTCGGGGAAGGCAGCCAGCAGCGGCCCGTAGAACTGCTCCGCAACGGCTTGCGGCCCGACCAGTTCGTTGATCGGGTGAGAAATATGCCACTGCGCATCAGGTGCCACTTGTTCACGCAGCGCGGCAGCCGTGGCGGCTCCGGGCAGACGCTGCATAAGTCGCCAGACATCCGCTTTGCACGCGGCGAGTTGTTGAGCGTGTAGCAATTT
>CANFYD010000530.1 GCA_947450745.1 Burkholderiales bacterium | reverse complement strand
TCCGCCAGGGCCAGAGGCCCTGTCCTTCGGCAGGCACAAGCAGTCCTCAGGACTGCTTGTGTCCGGCCTCAGCCTAGCCTGACAGCCGCTCGCTGCAAAAGTTCTCACCCGCTGAGCACCGACCTTACTTCTTCGCCCGAATTTTCACCAACTCGGCCTGCGTTTCGCTCCACAGCTCCATGCCCACATTGGCTGCCACACCGGCGTTGACGCGGGTCAGGCGGTCGCGCATGCGGGTCGATTCTGCCGCCGACAGCTCGTTGATCTGCATGCCCTTGGCCTTCAACTCACCCAGTGCGCGGCTGGCTTCGGCGCGGGTGTCCTGGCGCTCGAAGTCGCGGCTGATGACGGCGGCCTTTTGCAGCACCGCGCGCTCGTCTTTCGACAGCCCGTCCCAGTACTTCTTGCTGACCAGCACGATCCACGGGCTGTAGACGTGGTTGGTCACGGTCAGGTACTTTTGCACCTCGTAGAACTTGGCCGAAAGAATCGTGTTGTACGGGTTCTCTTGCCCGTCCACCGCCTTGGTTTCCAGCGCGGTGAACAGCTCGGAATAGGGCAAGGGCACGGCGTTGGCACCCAGCGCCTTGAAGCTGTCCAGGAACACATTGTTCTGCATCACCCGCAGCTTGATGCCGTCAAGATCTTCCAGCTTGGTGACGGCGCGCTTGTTGTTGGTGACGTTGCGAAAGCCGTTTTCCCAATAGACCAAGCCGACCAGGCCCTTTTCTTCCAGCTTGGCGCGGACCTTGTCGCCGACCGGGCCGTCCAGCAAAGCGTCGGCCTCGCGGGCGCTGCTGATCAAAAACGGGGTGTCCCAGAGCGCCATTTCCTTGCTGATGCCGACCAGGGTCGCGGTCGAGCCGACCATCATTTCTTGCGCACCGCCGATCAAGGCCTGCTGCATCTGCGTGTCGGGGCCAAGTGCCGCGCCGCCGATGGCGCGCAGCTTCATCTTGCCCCCTGACAGCTTGAGCACGTTGTCGGCAAACACCTTGGTGGCGCGGCCCTGGTTGCTGTCCTCCGCCAAGCCGTAGCCGAAGCGGATCAACCGGGGCTTGATGTCTTGCGCTTGAACGGGGGCCAAGCTGGCCGTCAACGCGAGGGCCACGGCCGCCAGAAGAGTGCGACGCAATGTTTTCATGGGAGTCTCCTTGAAGTTAATGATCAACGCATCCACGCCACCGGCGCGATGACGATCTGGGGAAAGATGGTGAACAGGATCAGGATCAAGGTGTAGGTCAGCAAGAATGGGTTGACGCCCTTGATGACTTGATGCATCGACAAGCGCCCGACGCCCGCCACCACGTTGAGCACCGTGCCCACCGGCGGCGTGATCAGGCCGATGGCCCCGTTCAGGATGAACATCAGGCCGAAATAGACCGGATCGATGCCTGCCTTGGTGGCAATCGGCAGCATCACCGGCGCAAAGATCAGGATGGTCGGTGTCAGGTCCAGCGCGGTGCCGATGATGACCAGCACCACCATCATCACCGCCATCAACAAGCGCGGCGAGTCGATCAACCCACCCAGCCAACCGGTCAGCAGCGTGGGCAGGTCGGCCAGCGTGATCATGTAGCTGGCCACTTGCGCGCCGGCACATAAAAACATCACCACGGCCGTCGTTTTGGCGGCGCGCACCAGCACGCCGTGAAACTGCGTCAGGTTCAGCTCGCGGTGCACGAAGAACGCAATTATCAGAGCATAAAACGCGGCTACCACCGCCGCCTCGGTGGGCGTGAACAAGCCGCTCTTCATGCCGCCGATGATGATGACGGGCATCAACACCGCCCAGAAGGCCTTGACGGTGGCGCGCAGCCGCTCGCTCATCGGCAGGGCGATGCCGGCCGGCAGGTCGATGCTGCGCAATTGCAGCTTCCAGGCCACGATCAGCCCGGCACCCATGATCAGGCCGGGCACGATGCCGGACAAGAACAGCGCGGAGATCGAGGTGTTGGTCGTCACGCCGTAAATCACGAACGGCATCGACGGCGGAATGATCGGCGCAATGATGCCGCCGGCCGCAATCAGCCCGGCTGAGGTGTGCATCGGGTAGCCGTGCGCCCGCATCATCGGCAGCAAGATGGTGGCCAGGGCGGCGGTGTCGGCCAAGGCCGAGCCGCTCATGCTGGCCATCAACACTGCGGCACCAATCGCCACAAAGCCCAAACCACCGCGTATGTGGCCGACCCAGGCCTGCGCCATCGCGATGATGCGTCGGCTGATGCCGCCCGCATTCATCAGCTCACCGGCCAAGATGAAAAACGGCACGGCCAGTAGCGGAAAGCTGTCGATACCGGCCACCATGTTCTGCGCCAACAACTGGGTGTCCCAGAAGTCCAGCGACCAAGCCATGCCGGCGCCGGTCAGCACCAGGGCAAAGGCCATCGGCATGCCGATGCCCATCAGCACCAACATGCCCAGCGAGAAGATCACAAAAGCCCAGGATTCGTTCGTCATCATCATGTTCACTCCACCTCTACGTCGTGGCCAAAGCTCAGCGGCGTGGCGCGTAGTAATTGCGCCAAGGCGATCAAGCCGATCACGGCACTGCTGAGCAGCGCGGGCAACGGCAGCAAGGCGCTGGAATAACCCAGCACCACCGAGTGGCTGTCCAGCCCCACCACCACCTGTTGCCAAGCGCCCCAGCCCAGCAGAATGCAAGCCAGCAGCACGGCGAGGCGGATCAGCAGCGTCATCAGCAACAGCGCGCGGGGCTTGTTGCGCAGCGGCAGCAGCAGGCTGGTGAAGGCCATGTGTTCGCCCAGCGGGTAGGCGGCGGTGGCGCCGATGAAGACCATCCAGACAAACAGCAGGCGCGACAACTCCTCGCTGGCGGCCACGCCGCTGCCAAAGCCGTAGCGCAGCACCACGTTGACGAAAACCGCCAGCGACATCACCGCCAAGCAAGCGGCCATCGCCGCCTCGCTGGCGCGTTGCCAACTCGGTTTTATTTGTTGTTGTTCCATCAGTGTTCTCCTGCCAGCCAGTGCAAGACTTGGCCGAGTTGTTGTGCCGGGTTCTGTGCGGCGTCAACCACCAGCACGCCGGGCTCGCCGAGCGGTGACTCCAGCGTGGCGAACTGGCTGTCCACCAAACTGATCGGGAATAAATGCTGATCGCCGCGTGCCGCCACCCGCTGCAGCGACTGCTCGCGTGAAATCTCCAGGAACACAAAGCGCAGGCCCGGACTGGCTTGGCGCAACAGCTCCCGGTACGCTTTTTTCAAGGCCGAGCAAGCCAGCACCGCGCCGCCCTGTGTGGCCAGCGCTGCCGCCAGTTGTTCACCCAACAACTGCAGCCAGCCGCTGCGGTCGGCGTCGGTCAAAGCAATGCCGGCACGCATCTTGGCCACAT
>CANFYD010000529.1 GCA_947450745.1 Burkholderiales bacterium | reverse complement strand
TCAACGTTACCGTCGGCCAGCCAGCGCCCCAGGTCGCCCGTCTTGTACAGGCGCGCCCCAGGCTCGGTGCTGAAGGGGTCGTCGATAAAGCGTTCCGCCGTCAGCTCGGGACGCTTGAGATAGCCTCGCGCCACGCCCACGCCGCCGATGTGCACTTCGCCCGCCACCCCGATCGGCACTGGCTGCAGACGCGCATCGAGCACATAGATCTGGGTGTTGGCAATCGGTCGCCCGATCGGAATGTCATGTTCCGGCAAGGACATGTGCGACTCGAACGCAATGAACGTCGCATTGACGGTCGTTTCAGTCGGTCCGTAATTGTTCATCCAGCGAGTTCTGGAAACGCAGGGTTCGTTCATCCATTTTCGCAAATGGCGAAGTTCCGCTTTTTCGCCGCTGACGATCAGCAGTCGCAAGGTGGTGTCTGGATAATTGCCGATTTGCTGAAATTCCTGTCCCCATTGCTGCCAGAACGCCATCGGCAAGTCGGTAACGGTGATTCGCTCGCTACGCAGAAAGCTCATAAATGCCGTGTCTGGAGCCAGCAGCCAGGACGGGCGCAAGATCAATTGAGCACCGATCGACAAGGCAGGGAAAATTTCCGCGACAGAGCTATCAAAACCAAACGATGCAAATTGCAGAATCCGATCGCCCGCAGTCAAACCGCACATCTGAATGTGGCTATAAATCAGATTGACCACGCCGGCGTGCTCTACCATGACCCCCTTCGGCATGCCGGTCGAGCCGGAGGTATAGATCACGTAGGCCAGATGGTGGGGCGCGAGCGCGCAGCGAAGCTGCTCCGGGTTGGCACCGGACTGCAGCCAGATGGGCGAAGCGGCGGCGTCGAGTACCGCCATGGGGCAAGCGAGATCCGGCCAGCAGTGTTCGAATGCGCTTTGCGTGAGCAAGGCGGCAGGCGCGCTATCGTCGAGCATATACGCGAGGCGCTGCGCCGGGTAGGCGGGGTCGAGCGGCACGTAGGCGCCGCCGGCCTTGAGAATGCCCAGCATGCCGACCACCATCTCGATGCTGCGCTGCATGCAGATCGCCACCCGGTCGTCCGGGCCGATACCGCACCCGATCAGATAATGGGCGACCTGGTTGGCGCGACTGTTGAGTTCGCCATAACTGAGCTGGCGCCCTTCAAAGACCAGCGCGATGGCATCCGGCCGGGCGGCCGCGCGCGATTCGAACAAGCGGTGAATCAACTGCTCCGGCGGCAACGCCGTTTGGGTTGCATTGAACGTCGTCAGGATTTGCAGGCGTTCTTGTTCGCATAACAGGGGCAATTGACTGACCGGCTGCTGAGCGTCGCCCACCATGCCTTCGAGTAGTACCTGGAATTGCCTCGACGTGCGCGCGATGGTCGCGACATCGAACAGGTCGGTGGCATATTCCAGTTCGCATTCAATGCCTTCCCCGGTATCGGCGAAGGACAAGGACAGATCGCATTGTGTGGTGCAATGCTCCAATTCAAGATGCTCGACCTGCAAGCCTTCGAGCGATACTTTTGGGCTAAGAGCATTGTTCATTGACAGCATCACCTGGAAAATCGGGCTATATGCCATGCTGCGTGGCGGATTGATTGCCTCGACCACCTTTTCAAACGGCAGGTCCTGGTGCGCATACGCGTCCACTGCCGTCCGCTTCAGGTGCGCCAGGAACTGCGCCACCGTGCGCTCATCGTCCGTGCCGACGCGCACCGCGATGGTATTGACGAACAAACCCATCAGCGCTTCTATCTCGCTCAGTGGCCGGTTCGCGATCGGCGTGCCGATCACGACATCCTGCTGTCCGCTCAAGCGCATCATTAACATCGACCAGCCCGCCAGCACCGTCATGAACATGGTCGTGCCATGCCGCTGGCCAAGCATGCGCAGCGCGCCCGCCAATGCGGGCGGCAGGGCAAACCGGAACTTGCTGCCCGCATAGCTTTGCTGGGCCGGGCGCGGATGATCGGTGGGCAGTTCGAGCAAGGCCGGCGCGCCGGACAATGCATCCTTCCAGAAGGCAACGCGGCGCTCGAGCACGTCTGCATGCAAGCAGTTACGCTGCCAAACGGCATAGTCTGCATATTGCACCGGCAGAGGCGGCAGCGGGTCAGCTTGCCCCTGCGAGAAAGCACGGTACAGCGTGGACAGTTCATGCACCAGGATGTCGATCGACCAGCCGTCGGAAATGATGTGATGCTGGGTAATGAGCAACACATGCTGGTCGTCGCTCAAGCGAATCAGCTGCCCCCGGATCAAGGGCCCGTTCGCCAAATCGAACGGGGCGCCGAATTCTTCGGCACACAGGGCGCGCAGGGCCGATGCCTGCGCTGGTCCCGGCATGGCGCCGAGGTCGCAGCGGCGCAATGTGAAGCCGGCGTCAGCCGGTGCAATGATTTGCACCGGCTCGCCGCGATACGAAGCGAAGCGCGTACGCAAGGCTTCGTGGCGCGCCACGATGCGCGCCAGCGCTGCGTGCAAAGCGGCGCTGTCGAGCGGCCCGCTGAGCCGCAGCCCGGCAGGCATGGCATACGCCGCGCTGGCCGCCGCGTTGAGCTGATCGAGGAACCACAGTCGTTGCTGGGCCCAGGACAGCGGCAGCGCCGCGCTGCGCCCGACGCTGACGATCGCTGGCAGCGCCGATTGCTTGGCGTTGCGCACCACTTGTGCCAGGCCGGTCACGGTCGCTTGTGCAAACAGGTCCTGCAAGGCGATCTCGACGCCCATCTCATGGCGCATCCGTGCCACCAGGCGCACGGCAAGCAGGGAATGGCCGCCCACTTCGAAGAAATGGTCGTGCCGGCCAATCTGGGACAGGCCAAGCAACGTTTGCCAGATGGCGGCGATGGCCACCTCGACCTCGCCGAACGGCGCTTCAAATTCCCGGCTGAGCAACGATGCACGGTCCGGTGGCGGCAACGCTGCGCGGTCGAGCTTGCCATTGGGCGTGATCGGAAACTGCTCGAGGCAGACGAACGCGGCGGGAATCATGTGCTCGGCCAGGCCGGCCGCCAGCTGGGCCCGCAATGCGGCCACGTCCAGCGTGCTGCCTGCTGCCGTGAGCAGGTAGGCGACCAGCCGTTTGTCGCCCGGCGTATCCTCGCGCGCGATGACGACCGCTTCGCGCACACCGGTGCAGGCGGCCAGGGCCGACTCGATTTCACCCAGTTCGATGCGGAAGCCGCGGATCTTGACCTGGAAATCATTGCGGCCAAGGTACTCAACGTTACCGTCGGCCAGCCAGCGCCCCAGGTCGCCCGTCTTGTACAGGCGCGCCCCAGGCTCGGTGCTGAAGGGGTCGTCGATAAAGCGTTCCGCCGTCAGCTCGGGACGCTTGAGATAGCCTCGCGCCACGCCCACGCCGCCGAT
>CANFYD010000528.1 GCA_947450745.1 Burkholderiales bacterium | reverse complement strand
GGGGCGAAACTCCATGCCATGCCGGGGCGAGCCGGCGTAATGGTTGATCAGCAGTAGATTCATCTCAAAACGTCCAGTTCAGCCAATTCAGCCGGTTGCGCCAGTTCGGTCAAGCGGGCCAAAAATCGTTGCACCGCCGGTGCGAACAGGCCGTGCTGCGCCACCCAAGCGCGGTTTGCCAAGCCAGCGGCTTCAGCATCCAGCGCAGCCAAGCGGGCCGGCAATTGATCCAGCGCCGCCAGATCGACGATCACGCCCCGCGCATCGCCTGCCACCGCGTCCACCCCACCCAGCAACTCACGGTTCGCCGGCAGATCGGACAACAGCGGCACGCAGGCATGGGCCATCGCCTCCAGCACCGACACCGACACCGAGTCGCTCTCCGGCAGGCTCACATACCAGCGCGCTCGGGCGTATTGGCTCGCTTGGCTGCGGGCATCAAGCCGGCCGACAAAGGTGACCCTGTCCGTCAGACCCAGCGCCAGCACCTGCTGCTGCAAGGCCGCCAGCAACGACCCGTCATTGGCCACCACCAGCCGTGCGGACGGCTGCTGAGCCGCGACGGCGGCGAAGGCTGCAATCACCCGCTCGGGCCGGTAAATCGGCTCCAGCCCCCGGTTGGCGAAGAAGGTCCAGGGCAGTTTTTGCGGCCCCAGCTTGGGCATCGCCTCCAGCCCAAACGGGAAGGTCATCACCTCGGCCGCGCCCAAATCCTTCATCCGCGCCGTCATGTGCAGCGAGTCGGAAGTGCACAGCGTGCATGCCTTCAGCACTTGGGTGGTCAGCCAGCGGTAGGGCCAACTGCGCTGCGGCGTGACCAGAATGTCACTACCCCAGGCCGACCCGCAAATGCGTGCCCGCAAGCGCCAGCCCCGCTTGGCCACCCAGGCCAGCGTGCCGTGCGAGGTCAGGTAATGCGCATGCAGCCAGTCGGCGTCCACTTGCACCAGCCAGCGGGCCAGACCAGGCAGTTGTTTGAGCAAACCGATGTTGCCGCCGCCATGCGCCGGGTCGGTGTTCATGGCATAGCGCCGCTCAGGCGGTACCAAGGCGTCGAACTCCGGCGCAAAGCCGCGCGATGAGGCGGCCCACAGCTCCACTTTGGGTGCCAGCGCCCGCGCCCACTTGAGCAGATGCGGGCTTTGGCCGTCGCCGATCAGCACCAATTTCATAAGAAACAAACGCCGGGCCGCCCCAAGTGTTTCTACTCCCCCTCGGGGGGCCTGACGCGAGGCGGCAGGTCTGGGGGCGCTCACAATGGTGCGTCCGGCAGTTGACCGGCCCAAGCGTAATAGTGCTCGGCCAGTTCGGGGTGGCGGGCCAACAACTTGGCGTCGCCGATGCGCACATCACCGACCTGGCGCGCCGGTTGGCCTGCCATGATGGCAAACGCCGGCACCGCGCCGCGCACCTGGGCATAGGCGCAGATGACGGCTCCACGACCGATCTGGCTGCCGGCCTCGATCACGCTGTGCGGCCCAACGAAGCTGTAAGCCCCGATGCGGATCGGCGCACGGATATAGCCGGGCATCAGGCCGGTTTTGCCTTCATCGTGGGCCACATAGCGGCGGCCCAGCAAGCGGATCGATTGGTGCGAGCTGTGGCTCACGATGCTGACGAAATTGGTGATCTGCACGCCCTCATCGATCTGCAGCCCGGCGCTGGCGTCGATGAAGTTGAACTGGCCGATGAACACATGGTCGGCCAAGCGCAAGCCCGGCTCGCCGACGATGCAGGTGCTGGGCGCGATGCGGGTGTTGGGCAGCGCGCGGCCGTCGGTCGCCCGCTCGCCAAAAATAGTGCGAAAGAAGAGCCACTGCCAGAGCCGGCGACGCCAACGATTCAGACGGGCCTTGATCTTGAACTTGAAGCCGGTCGGGGCGCTCGCAGCGACCTCGCCTTGCACGGGCTTTGGGGACTCAAGCTTTTTCATATGGAAAATCCTGCCAGTTCGCCAAGGCCCAGAAGAAGTAGCCGAAATAGGCTCCCATGGCGGCGGACACGCCCCAGGCTGCGCCGATCAAACCGCCCAGATAAAGGCCGGCCACCAAGCCGACCACAAACATCAGCTGCCCCACCAGCGCCAGCCGCAAAGCCCAGGCCTGCGCTTTCCAAGCCATCGTCGCCACCGACAGCGGCGCGGCGACGAAATGCAGGGCGATATAGGGCGACAGCGCCCGTGCCAGCTCGCCGGCATCTTGCCAGCGCTCGCCAAAGACGGCCACGAACAGTTGCGGCCCCCACAGCATCAGGATCAACATCAGCGGCACGGCCATGGCCATCAGCACCGCCATCGCTTGCCGCACGACGCGAAGCGCCTCAGCCCCGTTGGCAGTCTGCACCAGGCGCGGATACAGCACTTGCGACAGCGCGCCGCCGATCAAACCGGCCGGGGCCTTCAAATAACGCAGGGCCAGGGCCCAGTAGCCGGCTGCGGCGTCGCCCGTCCACGCGGTGATCAAGAGCATGGCCAAGCTGTCCTGCAAGGCTCCGGCAAAGGCGTGAGGCGTGTTCAGCAGCGGGAAGTCGCGGTGGCGCTGGGCAATGGGCAGCAGTGCCGCCCAGGGCTGACGCTGCAAGCCGGCCCAGCCTCCCAGCGGTGCCGGCCGCGCCAGCAGCAGCACGGTGGCCAGCCCCGCCAGCACCGGCCCCAGCAACAAACCCAGCGCCCCCAACTGCAGCAAGCCAAAGCCCAGTTGCAACAGCGCGCCGCCGCCATATTGCAGCACCCGGCTGATGGCCAACAATTGAAAGCGCTGGGCCCGGCTGGCCCACAACGTCAGCCACTGCGTCGCACCTCCAGCCAACACGGCCAGCGGCAACAGCCAGGTCAGCGCCAGCCCTGTGCCGTAAAACAGCGCCAGCCCGGCAACAGCGGACACTGCGGTCAGCGTCAGCAAGACCCGCCCGCACAGCGCCATCAACAGGCTCGCCGCTGACTCATCGGCCTCCAGCGGCAGCGCAAACTCATAGCGGGCGCAGCCCACCACGGCCAGATTGCTGGCCAAGGCCCAAGCAATCGCGAACTGCCCGAACTCGGTCGGTGAATACAAGCGCGTCAGCCACGGCCCCAGCAGCAAGGGCAAGGCCTGTGCCAGCGCACCACCGGCCAGCAGGGTCAGCGTCGAGCGCAGCAGGCCGCCGCGCGCCGAACCTTTCGAACTCAGCCCGGCGATGGCCAACTCACGCGGGCTGAGCCGAGGACGGCTGCGGTTGCGGCTGCGGTTGCGGCTGCGGTTGCGGCTGCGCTTGGCTCGACACCAACGCCAAAGCCAAACCCAGCTCGCGGATCACCCGGTCCTGCTGCGCTTCGCTCAAGTCCGGGCTCATCGGCAAGCTCATGACCCGCTGCGCCGCGCGCT
>CANFYD010000527.1 GCA_947450745.1 Burkholderiales bacterium | reverse complement strand
GACCTGGTGCTGATGCCGATTGGCGGCGGCTCCTTCGTGATGAACCCGGTCGATGCGGCTTATGCGGCCCGCGAGCTGATCCGCCCCAAGGCCGTGATCCCGATGCATTACGGCACCAACCCCGGCCTGCCCGGCACGCCGCAGCAGTTTTCCGCCGCGCTGGGCCAAAGCGCGATCAAGGTGCTGGCGATGCAGCCCGGTGAAACGCTGGAGTTCTGAGGTTGAGCTGATCGGGTGCAACACGGGTGTCGCAATCAGGAGCACGCGGGTCTCGACCCGCCCTACGGTGGGTGTTACGGGACTTCAGCCACTCAAGGCAGTGGCTGGTCGCTGTGCGACACCTCGAAGCCATCGGCCACATAGGCCGGGCCCTTCATCAGCCAGACGATGACGCAGCCAATCGTCACGGTCAGCACCAGCGAGGCGATGGAGAACACCAGGCCCAGCAGCAGGTAGTCCCACATCTGCAACCTGCGCTCCAGTGCGGCCGGCGTGTCGGCCGTCATCAGCCACCGTGCGGCCAAGGCCAGCAGCAGCGGCAGCAGCGTGCCGGCGAGGCAAATGCTGGGCATCAGCCGCAGCAGCTTCCATTCCAAGCCCGGGGGCGAGCGCTCGAAGCCGGGCAGTTTTCTGAGCCAATCCATCAGCGCTTCTCCCCATTCCAGTGCTACGCCCAAGAATAGGTGTTTTGGGCTGCCCGCGTGCTGCGTCAGCGCAAACCGGACGAAACCAGTCCGGCATTCAGCAGTGGCGGGGGAGGGCTGAACTGCAGCGCCGTGCATTGTTGCGAGTTGCTGCAACTCGGTGTGAGCAGCGCTCGGGGCAAAGCCCTAGACTCGCGGCTTGCCAAATGATCGAGGCTCGCCCAATTGTTCCAAGTCCAACCCTGTCGCCATACCGCAGCCCTACTGCGCATTCTTGCCAAGGCAGGGGGCAGTGCGTTTGTCTGATGACTCTCGCGATGATGTCAGCGCTGAGCTTGCTGTGCTGAGTTCGGCCGTGCCCAGCGGGCGTTGGTCTCGGCTGGCGCGGCTCGGGTCGCTGGCCACGACGGTCGCCGGCGGCATGTTGGCCGAAGGGGCTCGGCAATTGGCCCAGGGCAAGCGTCCTCGCATCAGCGACTTGTTGCTGACGCCGGCGAATGCGCGGCGGGTGACTCAGCAACTGGCCCAGTTGCGCGGTGCAGCGATGAAGGTAGGGCAATTGCTGTCAATGGACGCGGGCGACCTGCTGCCACCCGAGCTGTCCGCCATCCTGGCGCAATTGCGCTCTGACGCTCGCGCCATGCCCAAGCAACAGGTGCTGGCCGTGTTGCAAGCCAGTTGGGGCGCGGACTGGCAGCAGCAGTTCCAGCAATTCCACTTCACGCCGGTGGCGGCCGCGTCGATCGGGCAGGTGCACCGGGCGCTGCATGTCGATGGCCGCATGCTGGCCATCAAGATTCAGTATCCCGGCGTGCGCGAAAGCATCGACAGCGATGTCGACAACGTCGCCACCTTGCTGCGCGTGTCGGGCTTGCTGCCCAAGGCGCTTGACTTGCAGCCCTTGTTGGCCCAGGCCAAGCGGCAGTTGCACGACGAGGCCGATTACCTGCGCGAGGGCACTTACCTGGCGCGCTACGGCCACCTGCTGGCCGACACGCCGGCCTTTTTGGTGCCCGAGCTGCAGGCCGATCTGACGACCACCGATGTGTTGGCCATGTCGTTTGTCGGCGGCGTGCCGGTGGAGCAGATGGCGCTGGCCAGCCAGGCCGAGCGTGACCAGATTGCCGGGCTGTTGATCAGCTTGCTGTTCCGCGAGTTGTTCGAATTTCGGCTGCTGCAGACCGACCCGAACTTTGCCAATTACCGCTACGACGCTCAAACCGGACAATTGATCCTGTTGGATTTTGGTGCTACCCGGCCCTGCAAGCCAGCGCTGGTCAAGGCCTTTCGCCGCTTGCTGGTGGGCGCGCTGGCGGGCGATCGAGCTGCGATGCGAGCGGCGGCGATTGCCCTGGGCTACTTCGACGCCTACACGCAAGAGAGGCATCAATTGGCGGTGCTGGCCTTGTTCGATATCGCCTTGGAGCCGTTGTGTCACGACGGCCTGTTCGACTTCGAATCATCCGATCTGGCGCAACGCTTGCGCGATGCCGGCATGGTGCTGGGCTTGGACGCTGAGTTCTGGCATATTCCGCCGGCGGATGTTTTGTTCTTGCACCGCAAACTAGGCGGTTTGTATTTATTGGCGGCGCGTTTGAAAGCTCGTGTCAACGTCCATCAGTTGTTCAAAAATCAGCCTCAGTTTTAAGTGACTTGACGGCGCTCAAACGGTGAAAGAAGCTTTGCACCATGGTCAGTAAAACAGCGCAGTTTCCACCCGGTGACTGCTCCAGAATCATCGAGATGGCATGGCAAGACCGAGTCCCTTTTGATGCGATTGAGCGGCTCTACGGCTTGAACGAGTCCGCCACCATCAACTTCATGCGCCGGCAAATGAAGCCCAGTTCGTTTCGCATGTGGCGGCAGCGCGTGGTCAACCGGCCCAGCAAGCATCAGGCCCAGCGCCCACGGCACGGAGCAACGTATGCCGGAGACTGACAAGCAGGCAGCGGCCAAGGTCGATACGGCGCTGCGTCGGCGCGCCGAGGACATTGCCTGGGCCGAACTGGTGCCCGGTGCCGGCCCCATTCATACGTATTCGCCCACTGAAGTGGCGGCCATGTTGCATGAGCTGCGCGTGCACCAGATCGAGCTGGAGATGCAGAACGATGAGTTGCGCCGCATTCAGCTGGCTCGCGACATCGAACGACAGAGCTATGTTGACCTCTACGACTTGGCCCCGGTCGGCTATTGCACGCTGAGCAGCACCGGGCTGATCCTGAAAGCCAACCTCAGCTGTGCGGGCATGTTGGGCCTGCCGCGCCAAGCGCTGATCAACAAACCGATTTTTCGTTTCATCCTGAAAGAAGATCAGGACAACTACTACCTCTACCGCAAGCAACGTGGCCTGCCCAATGCGGCCCGCTCCTGCGAGTTGCAAATGGTCAGCCAAGACGGCAGCGTGTGCTGGGTGCAACTGGAGGCCACCGAAGGGCTTGATCCCGACGGGTCCGAGGTGACACGGCTGGTGCTCAGCGACATCTCGCAGCGCAAGCAAGCCGACAAAAAGCGCGTCAGCCAATCGTTGCAGATCGAGGAGTTGTCGCGCCGCTTGGTGCAGTCGCAAGAGGACGCTCGACGGCGCTTCTCACGAGAGTTGCACGACCGCACCAGCCCCAACCTGGCGGCCCTGCGCATCAATCTGGACATGATCACCGAGGCCACGCCGTCGCAGCGTGCGACCCAGGAGTTTGCCGACCGCATCGAAGACACCCGAGCACTG
>CANFYD010000526.1 GCA_947450745.1 Burkholderiales bacterium | reverse complement strand
CTTTGTGACAGCGATTTGACGAGATGCAAGTGTTTAGCGGCGCTTCAGTGTTGCGCCCGATCTTGCTCCCGTCGCCCGCCCCGCAGTGCAGCCGCTGCCACCACCAAGCCGAGCACCCAGAACGGCGCTACCGCACCACCGCCGCCGCCGCCGCCGCCCGATGTTGCCGTGGTGTCTGTTGTTGGTGTCGGTGTGGGAGTTGGCGTCGGCGTCGGAGTCGGAACGACCACCGGATCCGCTATCGGCGTGCTGCCCTGCAGGATGCCGCAGCTCGACAAGGCTGCGCTGCTCAGTTTCAGCGCGCTGCGCACCGGGGCGGCGTAGCTGGTGGGGGCTTGGGCAAATTTCAGCGCCTCTTCAGCGTCCAGCAGGCCACTGCCGCAGGTGCTGGTCGTGCAGGTGCAGCGGCTCTTGTTGGTGGCTGAGCAAGTGCCCAGCGCTGCGGCCTGCACATGCGGGCGGGCACTGCTGCGCAGGCCTGCTTCCACCTGAGTCAGCGTCAGCGCGGGGTTGAGCGCCCACATCAGCGCGGCCGTGCCGGCCACTTGCGGCGCGGCAAAGCTGCTGCCGCTGACCGCTGCATAACCGTAGGTCAGCGGCGACTTGGTGCCGGTGTTGTGGGTGGAAACAATGCCCTTGTCGGCCAACAGCGCGTCGCAAGTGGCGTTGTTGTCGGCGTCGCCGCCGGGAGCGGCCAGTTGCACCTGGCTGCCGAAGTTGGAATAGATCGTCTTGAACCCTAACTGATTGACAGCGGCCACGCCGAGCACGCCAGCGCAGTTGGCCGGCCGGCCGACCGCGCCGCGCAGATTGCCCGCCGAGGCGACGATCAACACGTTCTTGGCTCGCAGCTCGGCAATCGTGTCCAGGTAGAGCTTGGCGGCACCGGCTACATCCTTGTTGGCGTCATTCAAGTCACAAGAGGTGACGCCTGCGAAGCCGATCACCAGCACCTTGGCCGGGTTGGCGTTGGCGGGCGCGCCGGCCACAGTCAGGCCGGCGGCCCAGCGTATGCCGTCCACCATATCGGCCACCGCCGCGCCACAGCGCCCGGACACACGCACCGGCAAGAGGCGCGCATTCCAGTTGATGCCGGCCACACCGGCCGCGTTGTTGGTGACGGCGCCCAATTGACCCGCCACCAGCGTGCCATGCCAACTGCTTGTGGGCGAGACCAGGCAGCCGTCCCAAAGGCCTGGGTTGGCATCGAACTCGGCCTGCGTCAGCGCGTCGCCCAAGTCATCCGAGCTGGCGCTGCGGCCGACGCCGTTGCCGGCAAACTCCGCCTTGGAGACAAAGTTGTAGCCGGCCAGCAAATTGGTGTCCAAGTCCGGGTGGGCCGTGATGCCAGAGTCCAGCACCGCCACCACCGGCGAGCCCGAGCCCTTGCTGATGTCCCAGGCCTTGGTGAAGTTGGCTGCTGCCGAATTGCCGACGGCGTTGTAGTCATCCAGCCACCATTGCGGGCTGCGTTGGGCGGCGGCTGTGCTGAGATCGCGAAACAGGGTGTCGGTGGGCACGGCAGCACGTTGCTCGCGGCTGTTGCTGACCACGAAGGCAACACGGGCGTCGCTGCGCAGTTGCTCGGCCAGCCGCGCGGCTTGGGCCGGGCTCAGCGACCTTTTGGCCTCGACCAGCACCCAGTTCACGCCGACTTGACGGCTGTAGCGCAGGTCCAGCTTCAACTCGGTCAGCAAGTGGTTGATGGCCTCAGCGCTACGTGCCGGGTCGGCTGGAGGCTGCTTCAAGTGCAGGATCAGCCCCTGAACTGCGGCCGTTTGCAGGGTTGAACGCGTGCCAGGTTGCAGGTTGGACGCTGAGGCGGACAGCGCCATGCCAGCCGTCGCCAGCAAGGCGATCAGCACCGATGGCGCACGCAGACGTCGAATGAGGGAGAGCGTTGAATTGAGCATGCGCGCACGGTAGCTGCGGCTGATGAAAGCGGCGTGACAGCGCGTTTATCCGTGCCAAACATCACAAAGTTGAGATGAAGTTCACGCAAGCCCGAGTTGACATGATGACTTTGTCATGTCCTTGTCATTCACGGTCCGGTCACAGCGCTTGACTAAGCTGGCGCACTTTTCAGACCATTCGGCTCATCAGGGTGCCATGCCACAGTTTCGGGTCAGTTATCTGGACGCCTTGCGGCGTCCGGTGCAAGCGCAGATTGAAGCGGCCGACGCGCAAGCGGTGGCGGCTGCGCTGCGCATTGCGCCGGCTGCGCTGATCTCGGTGCAGCCGCTGGCTGGCGCGGCTGAGGGCTCATCGAATGGCGTTGCGTCCAGCTCTAAACGCAGCTTCCCGCTGCGCCAGTTCGCCCAGCAATTGGCGGTGCTGCTGAAGGCCGGTATTCCGCTGCTCGAGGCTTTGATCACCTTGAAGCAGAAGGAATTGTCGAGCGGTGTGGCGCAGGCGCTGGAGGGTGTGATCGCCCGTATCCAGCTGGGCGAGGCGTTCTCGGCCGCGCTGCGCAGCCAGCCGCAGGCCTTCGACGCGCTCTTCATTGCCGTGGTCGAGTCGAGCGAGCGCAGTGGACAGCTCGACTTGGCGCTGGCCGAGCAGGCGCAGTACCTGGCTTGGGTCGAACAACTGCGCAGCAAGCTGGTGGCGGCCGCCATCTATCCCGCCACCTTGATTGCGGCCGGCACAGCGGTGGTGGTGTTTTTGCTGATTTTTGTGGTGCCGCGTTTTGCCGGCTTGCTGGAAGGCGTGGGCGGCGATCTGCCCTGGGCTTCACGCGCCTTGATTGCCACCGGGCAGTTCGCCGGCGCGCATCCGTGGGCCGTGATCGCTGCCGGCGCGCTGCTGTTGGCCGGGCCGGTCTGGGCTTGGCCGCGCGGCTTGCGTCAGGCCTTGCTGTCGCGCTTGTGGTCGCTGCCGCTGCTGGGACCGAAACTGCATTTGCTTGCCTTGGCGCAGCTCTACCGCAGCTTGGCCATGTTGTTGATGGCCGGCGTGCCCCTGGTGCCGGCGCTGCAAACGGCGCGCGGCGTGATTGCCTTGCACATGCGGCCGGCGCTCGATCGTTGCACCGACGCGGTCCGCACCGGCGAGCGCTTTTCGCTGGCGCTGGAACGCGAAGGCCTGGGCACGCCGGTGTCGCTGCGCATGTTGCGCGTCGGTGAGCGAAGTGGCGAGATGGGGCAGATGCTGGCGCAGGCCGCCGCTTTTTATGACGAGGAGCTGACCCGCTTGAGCGAGCTGGTCACGCGCTTGATCAACCCGCTGCTGATGTTGATCATGGGCTTGGTCATCGGTACCGTCGTGGTGCTGATGTATCTGCCGATCTTTCAATTGGTGGAGCAGGTCAATTGACGGCCGCGAATACGCCTGAATCCAAAGCTGAACTCGCCTGGGCTGCGGCCCTGG
>CANFYD010000525.1 GCA_947450745.1 Burkholderiales bacterium | reverse complement strand
CTGCGCGCCAGTGGCTAGCGAGGCCCTACTTCTGACGTCATCCTTGGTCCGCCCCAACACACAGCGCGCGGCCGGGACAGTACGAGTACGCGCCAAGACCACGCGCCGCTCGTCAAAGCTGCCTCCCTGAATCGACGCTAACCCGGCTCTATGAGCCGCGTCCGCATTGCCGCGTCTGCCAACTTGACGGATGCCCTCCTGCGCGGCTGCACCGCTATTCACCTCATTTTAAAAGTTATGTTTATCGCGAAGCCAAGGGTAAATCACGAGTCAAAATAATTAAGTAAAGTGCCTTAAGGCAATTTACTTAAAAAAGCAGTGCTGCTTTAATTTGATGGCGCTGAACCGATCCATCGGTTCAGCGCCGAGGAGGCCGGAGAGGCCCATTCAAAACGTAAAGCAGGAGACAAGCCCATGGCCACACCACAGGAAACCGTCGTCCGGCAATGTCTGGCGCTGTTCCACAGCACCGACATGCCCGACATCGCAAAAATCAGCGAGCTGTTTGCCGAGGAGGCGACCTATCAGCCCCTGGTGCCTCGCGCCGCTGCCAAACGGGGCCGCGCGGCAGTTGTGGCGGAGTTGGTGCGCCAGTTTGGCCGTTACAAGGAATGTCACTGCGAAGTGCTGGCCATGGCTTCGTCGGCCACGCACGTGTTCACCGAGCGCCGCGATCACGTGACGATGCGGGATGGCCGCAGCCTCTTCTCATGCGTCAACGCGGTGTTCGAGATGGATGCACAGAACCGCATCATGTCGTGGCGTGAATATTGGGATTCTGGCGATGTCGCCCAGCTGCTCGGCACGACGTCCGAGGCCCTTCATGTCCGTCTGTCGGAGACCCATTCATGATTCTCAAGTCACTCAGCATCGATCAAAACGATTTCACCGAGCGCACCGGCTGGGTCATCAAGCCCCAAGGGGCCTGCAAGGGTGAGGCCTGTGTGCCATTGCCTGACAAAGCCCGCCAAGCGGACGGCACGCTGAACGCCCTGGTAATCAGCGAATGCTTGGGCATGCCGCTAGTGAGCGATGCGGCGCACGACCTGTGGGCGTTGGGCCCCGAGTCTGGCTTGACGGGCCGCGCGCTGACCACCGCCATCGCTCCTGAGTTGGTGTTGCCGGATGTCAACGGCGTCCCGTTCCGCCTGTCCAGCCTGCGCGGAAAAAAAGTGTTGCTGACCACTTGGGCTTCGTGGTGCGGTTGCCGTACTGACCTGCCGCTGTGGCAGGCATTGCGCGCCAAGCTTTATCCCAAGGGTCTGGAAATTGTCACCGTGGCACTCGACACCGAAGGTGCCAAGGCAGCCCGTCAATATATTGACGCCGCCCGGCCAGAGCACCCCTCACTGATCGATGTCAGCCACCGGGTGGATGAACTGTTTGGTGTGGTCAACGTACCGAACGGCGTTTGGATCAATGAAGAGGGTGTCATCGTGCGGCCGGCCGAACCGGCGTGGCCGGGCTACACCAAGGTCAGTGAGTGGTCAGAAGACGGCATGAACGAGAAGCAGCGCGAGATGCTGACGCACGTGCGCAAGATCCGCTATGAAACCGATCTGTACTTGGAGATGCTGCTGGACTGGGTGGCGCACGGCAGTCAGAGCCAGTATGTGCTGGCACCCGACGAGGTCATTGCACGCTCACAACCGCGCTCGCTGGACAACGCGCGGGCCGCCGCTCATTTCGAGCTGGGTCAGCACTTGCACAGCGCTGGTGATCATGTGGCGGCAGTTCCGCACTGGCGCCAAGCGCACCGCCTGCAGCCCGACAACTGGACCTACAAGCGTCAGGCCTGGAGCATTGAAGACCCCCATTCCCAGCACGCGACCAAGGCTTACGACAGCAATTGGCTCAAAGACGTCCAACAGATTGGTGCCGAGAACTACTACCCCAAGATCGTCGCGTGACGACGCTCCAACCTCGCGAGAAGATGCCATGACCCAACTTACATTGACCGCAGCGGCCTTGCTTGCGCTGTCCTTGACAGCCGCCGCTGCCGTTGCTGCCGTGACGGCGGATGAGGCGAAGCAGCTCGGTACCTCGTTGACCGAATTCGGGGCCGTCAAGGCTGCAAACAAGGAGGGCACCATCCCGCCGTACACCGGGGGCTTGAACAAAGCGCCAGCCGGGTTCGCGCCTAACAGCGGCACCTGGGTCGATCCTTACAAGGACGACAAGCCGCTGATGCGCATTGATTCGAAGAATGTGGCGCAGTACGCCGACAAGCTCTCCATCGGTCAGCAGCACCTGATCAAGAAATTCCCGTCCAGCTATTACATCGACCTGTACCCCAGCCACCGCACGGTGACTTACCCGGATAAGGTGCTGAAGGCCACGATGCGCAATGCCACCGGTTGCAAGACCCTCAAGGAAAATCTTGCGCTGGATCCCGCTTGCCGTGGGGGCCTACCTTTCCCGTTGCCACGCAGTGGCTACGAGGTGATGTGGAACCAACTGCTGCGTTACATCGGCGATACCGATGTCATCACTCCGGCGGGGCGCACTTACATCGTGGATGCGGCGGGTCGCCTGACGCTGACCTCCGAGGTTTTCAGTCGCACCGAGGTGCCTTACTACCAGGTGGATCTAGACGACCGCGATCCACAGCTTTACTGGCGCACCTATTCAGTCACCCGTGCACCGTCTCGCAAGGCTGGGGAGGTCAGCGGGTTGATGGATTTTCTGGATCCGACGCTGAAACCCCGCCGCGCCTGGAGCTACACACCGGGCCAGCGCCGCGTACGGTTGGCACCTGAGTTCTCCTACGACACGCCGGTGGCATCGATCGGTGGTGTGCAGTTCTACGACGAGCTGTTTTTGTTCTCCGGCACCATGGACCGCTTTGACTTCAAGCTGGTCGGCAAGAAGGAAATCATCCTTCCGTACAACAACTACAAACACTATTTCAACTGCCCGGTCGAGGAGCAGTTTTTGCCCCAGCATGCCAATCCAAGCTGTGACCGCTTTGAGCTGCACCGCGCTTGGGTGGTGGAGGCCACGCTCAAACCGGGGATGCGCCACGCCTATTCCAAACGCACCTACTACCTCGATGAGGACGGTTCTGGCTCGGGCATGTTCGACGCCTACGACCAGCAGGGTGCGCTTTACCGCACCTCGTTCAACATGATGGTGCAGCTCTATGACGTGGGCCACGCCTATGCCGTGAAGAACTTGACTTACGACTTCCAGAAGGGGATGTACAGCATGGTGGGGGACTTGGCCAAGGGTGGATTGGTGGTGTCTAGCGGCACGGTGGCCGAGCGTGAGCAGAACCCGGACGCCATTGTCAACAAGATGTCGGTTCGCTGAGCACGCGCCGGAACCCGCAGTCAGGCACAACTCAACGCGCGCGCCACTTCGTTTGCG
>CANFYD010000524.1 GCA_947450745.1 Burkholderiales bacterium | reverse complement strand
CGGGAGGGCCGCATCCTGGGTCGGGCTTATGTGCTGGCGCAGGCTGCGGCCATCGTCTGCATTGGCGGGGCCAATATCGACCGCAAGTTGAGGCTGGGCGCGGCGCTGCAACTGGGCAGTTCCAACCTCGCCACGCAGAGCGAAACGCCGGGCGGGGTGGCGCGCAATGTGGCGGAAAACCTGGCCCGGCTGGGCCTGAGCACTCAATTGATCAGCGCCTTGGGCGATGACGCGGCCGGCCGAGGCTTGGTGGCGCAAGCCGCCGGCTGCGGCCTATCCACCCAGGGCTGTTTGCTGGCGACGGACGAGCCCACAGGCAGCTACACCGCCGTGCTGGACGCGTCCGGCGAGATGTTGGCGGGCTTTGCCGCGATGAGCGTGGCGGCCCGTTTGACGCCCGAGTTCCTGAGCCGCAGCGCCGCGCAGCGCGCCGCGGCGCGGCTGATCGTCGCCGACCTCAACTTGCCGGCCGACAGCGTCGCCCTGCTGCTGCAGGAGGCCCAAGCCAATATCGGCAGACCGAATGCCGCGCCACTGCTGATCGTCGCCGTGTCGGTGCCGAAGATGGCCCATCTGCCGGCCGATTTGCGCGGGCTGCACAGCCTGATACTCAACTTGGCCGAGCTGCAATCGCTGACCGGCTTGCCGCTCACACCGCAGGCCGATGATGGGGAGGAAAGCGGCGCTGCGGCCTTGCAACAAGCGCTGGACGCCGTGCATGCGCGCGGTGCCCGGCATGTGTTGCTGACCCGCGGTGCAGACGGCCTGGTATGCAGCTCGGCGGCCCGCCCAGCGCTTTATCTGGCCGCAGCGCCGCTGCCGGTGGCGGACTTAATGGACGTGACCGGTGCCGGCGACGCGTTGGCTGCCGGGGTGGCGGCCGGCCTGTTCCACGACCCGACGCAGTTGCAGGCCGCCTGCCATATGGGCCTGCGCTTGGCTGCCCTGACCTTGCAGACCGCAGCCACCGTAAACCCGCAAATCAGCCCGTCTCTGCTGGACAACTTGCTGGCTGACTTGCCGACCATCTGATTGACCAATCAAACAACCGACCGAACCCATGACCTCAACAAACCGCATGACGCCTGCCACCCACCTGATCGAGTATTCCGCCGAAGTGAGCGCGGCCCGCGCCGCCGGGCGGCCCATCGTGGCGCTGGAGTCGACCATCATTTCGCACGGCATGCCTTACCCGCAGAACGTGCAGACCGCCGCCGAGGTCGAAGCCATCATCCGCGACCATGGCGCCGTGCCCGCCACCATCGCGGTGCTGGGCGGCAAGATCCGCATCGGCTTGAGCGCGGCCGAGTTGGACCTGCTCGGCCAATCGCCGGACGCGATGAAGGTCAGCCGCCGCGACCTGCCGTTTGCCCTGAGCAGCGGCCGCATCGGGGCCACCACGGTGGCGGCCACGATGATCTGCGCCGATTTGGCCGGCATCCGGGTGTTTGTGACCGGCGGCATCGGCGGCGTGCACCGGGGCGCGGCCACCAGCTTTGACATCTCGGCCGACTTGCAGGAGCTGGCGCGCACCTCGGTGGCGGTGGTTTGCGCCGGTGCCAAGTCGATTCTGGACATCGGTTTGACGCTGGAATATCTGGAGACCCACGGCGTGCCGGTCATCTCGATCGGGCAAGCCAACTTCGCCGCCTTCTACACGCCGGACAGCGGCTTCCCGGCCGACTTCCGCATCGACGCGGCGGCCGAGCAAGCGCAGTTCCTGCGGACGAAATGGGCGCTGGGCTTGGCCGGTGGCGCGGTGATCAGCAACCCGGTGCCGGCAGCGGACGCCATGCCGCGCGCCGAGATCGATGCCCTCACCGAGCAGGCGCTGGCGGAAGCCGCCGCGCAGGGCGTGGTCGGCAAGGCGGTCACGCCGTTCCTGCTGGCGCGCATCAAGGCGCTGACCGGCGGCGCCAGCTTGGTGACCAACATCGCTTTGGTGAAGAACAATGCGCGCGTCGGAGCGCTGCTGGCCCTCGCGCTGCAGCACTGACCCCAAGATGCACCCAACTTCACCTCCCGGACATACCCAGGATCAAGCCATGGTTTAAGCTGCGCCGCTGGCGAAACGTCGTCCTAAAAATTTGAAAGCTGCCCGCATGCGCTCCAGGCCTCTTGCCCTCTCCCTGATCGTGATCGCCCTGGCTGCCGGTGGCGGGTGGTGGTGGAAAAGCAAGGCGGCCAGCACGGCAGCCACTTCAGAGGCTGCCGCCGCAGCGGGCAAGCAAAGTGGGCTGCAGAGCGTCGGCACGATCACTGCCCTGCTGCAGGATGTGCCGGTCACTGTCGAAGCCAGCGGTACGGTGGCCGCGCTGAAGCTGGTCGACCTGCGCGCCCAGACCACCAGCACGGTCAAGGAGGTGCTGATCAAGGACGGGCAGAGCTTGCAGAGCGGCCAGCTGCTGTTCCGCTTCGACGACCGGGCCGACCGGGCCAATGTCGAGAAAGCGCGTGCGCAGGTGGTGCGCGACCGCGCCACCTTGGCCGACCTGGAGCGCCAATTCCAACGGGCGCAAGACCTGCGAGCGCAGAACTTTGTGGCGCAGAGCGCGGTCGATTCGGCGCGGGCCAATCTCGACGCCCAACAGGCTTTGCTGCAAGCCGACAACGCCGCCTTGCAAGCGGCACAAGTCGCGCTGAGCTACAACGAGATCCGCTCGCCGCTGAGCGGCCGGGCCGGCTTGATCAATGTGGTGGCCGGCAGCTTGGTGCAAGCCAACGCCACCACCTTGCCGCTGGTCAGCATCGCGCAGATCAACCCGATTGCGGTCACCTTTACCCTGCCGGAAACCCAGCTCGCGCCGCTGCTGCGCGCCACCCGCAGCGCCCAAGACGGCAGCCAACCCAAGGCGCTCGCTGCGCAGGTGCTGCTGCCCGCCGAGCGCAGCGCCACCAAGGGGCAGGCCCTGCCGCCCACGCTGGGCAAGGTCAGCTTTGTGGACAACCTGGTCGACAGCAGCACCGGCACGATCAAGGTCAAGGCCGAGTTCGACAACAGCAGCCAAACGCTCTGGCCCGGCCAATATGTGCGCGTGCGCCTGCAGCTGGACACGATCAAGGACGCCGTGGTGATACCGCAGGCGGCCATCATCCTGCGCGGTACCGAGCGCTCGGTCTACGTCGTCGGCCCCGACAGCAAGGTGGCACTGAAGGTGATCAAAGTTCGCTACCCATTTGGTGAAATGGCCGTGGTGGACGGCATCGAAGCCGGAGCGCGGGTGGTGGTGGACGGCAAGCAGAACCTGCGGCCCGGCAATGCGGTGCGCGAGCAGGCCGCAGCGCTGAACCCGGCTGCGGCAGCGGCTTCAGCGGCCGCGTCCACTTCATCCGCTTCAGCTGCGGCGTCCGGAGTGGCCCGATGAATGTG
>CANFYD010000523.1 GCA_947450745.1 Burkholderiales bacterium | reverse complement strand
GCCAACAGCTCGGCCGGGCTGGCTGCCTGAGCGGCTTGCAGGCTGATGCAGCACAGCAACAACAGCGGCCACCCTCGTTTTTTGATCTTCATGGCAAGTCCTCCTTGTTGACGCCCATCTTGCTGGCGGGGTCTTAGGGCTTTCTTAAATGATGTCCGCGTAGGCAGCGCCGTGGAGCGGAACACCACTCACCTTGCTTTGGATCAAGGCCGGCGCAGCGCCTAACTTCACAATCCGCCGCATGAACAACAAGCCCGAGCTACAGAGTGCAGTCGGCCTGAGCAGCGAACAGGCGGCGCAGCGCTTGGCGCAAGACGGGCCGAATCAGTTGAGCCCGCCGCAGCGGCGCACGCTCTGGCACATGCTGGCGGAGCTGGTGCGCGAGCCGATGCTGCAATTGCTGCTGGCGGCCGGTGCCATCTACTTGCTGCTGGGCGACCGGGGCGAGGCGCTGATGTTGCTGGCCTTTGTGCTCGTCACCGTGGTGATCAGCGTCAGCCAGGAGCAGCGCACCGAGCATGTGCTGGAGGCGCTGCGCGATCTCACCAGCCCGCGCGCGCTGGTGCTGCGGGACGGGCAGCCGCTGCGCGTGGCCGGGGCGGCGGTCGTCGTCGGCGACCTGCTGCTGCTGGACGAGGGCTGCCGGGTAGCGGCCGATGGGCGGCTGCTGGAAGCGAATGACCTGGCGCTGGACGAATCGCTGCTCAGCGGTGAATCGATGCCGGCGGCCAAGCAGGTCCAAACGGGCGAGGTCACGACCGAAACAAATCAGGTGTTTGCCGGGACGATGGTGGTGGGCGGCCAGGGCTTGGCGCGGGTGACGGCCACCGGCCCGCGCAGCGAGATCGGCCGCATCGGCAAATCGCTGGCCGAGATCAAGCCGCCGCCGACACCGCTGCATCAGCAGACGCGCCGCTTGGTGCGGATTTTTTCGGTGCTGGGCCTGAGCCTGAGCGCCGTCGTCGTGCTGCTGTATGGCTTCAGCCGGGGTGATTGGTTGGCAGGACTGCTGGCCGGCATCACGCTGGCGATGTCGATGCTGCCGCAGGAGTTTCTGCTGATCCTGACCGTCTTCATGGCGATGGGCGCGTGGCGTTTGTCGCGCCAGCGGGTGCTGACCCGGCGCGCCGCGACGATTGAAACGCTGGGCTCGGCAACGGTGTTGTGCAGCGACAAGACCGGCACGCTGACAATGAACCAGATGGCGGTGGCGGAGCTGGCCCGGCTGCGGCCCGCGCCGTCGCCATCAACGCCGCCGCAACTGCAAACCTGGTCGCCGAATCAGCAGCCCGCGCCCGCCGACTTTGCCGAGCTGCTGGAATTTGCCGTGCTGGCCAGCGAGCGCCAGCCGTTCGACCCGATGGAGCGGGCGCTGACCACGCTGGGCCAAGCGCATTTGCCCGCCAACGCGCTGCACCCGGACTGGACGCTGGTGCATGAATACGGCTTGACGCCCGAGCTGCCCGCCATGACCCATGTCTGGCAACGGGGCGGCGCTGACCTGTTGCCAGACGGATCGCATTGCGTCGCCATCAAGGGCGCGTCGGAAGCGGTGGCGGCGCTGTGCGGCCTGCCCGACGCCACCTTGCGGGCGCTGGCCGAGCACACCTTGGCCATGGCGGCGCGTGGCTTGCGGGTGCTGGCGGTGGCGCGGGCCGACTGGGTGGGGACGGCCTGGCCGAATGAGCCGGCCGGCTTCGACTTCACTTTTCTGGGTTTGTTGGCCTTTGCCGACCCGCTGCGGCCCGAGGTGCCGGCCGCTATTGCGCAGTGCCGAGCCGCCGGCCTGCGGGTGCTGATGATCACCGGCGACCACCCGGCCACCGCCCATGCGATTGCCGCTCAGGCCGGTTTGGCCGCTCTGGGCAGTGCTGCCGCCGTGGTGACTGGCGCGCAAATGGCGGCAATGAACGCCGCCGAATTGCAGCGCTGCGTGCAAAGCACCGAGGTGTTTGCCCGCATCAAGCCGCAGCAAAAGCTGCTGATCGTGGAAGCGCTGAAGGCGCAGGGCGAGGTGGTGGCGATGACCGGCGACGGCGTCAACGACGCGCCCTCGCTGAAGGCCGCCCACATCGGCATTGCGATGGGCGGGCGCGGCACCGACGTAGCGCGCGAGGCCGCCAGCCTGGTGTTGCTGGACGACCGCTTCGACGCCATCGTGGCAGCGGTGCGCCTGGGGCGGCGCATTTTCGACAATCTGCACAAGGCAATGGCCTTTGTGCTGGCGGTGCATGTGCCGATCGCCGGCTTGTCGCTGTTGCCGCTGCTGCTGGGCTGGCCGCTGGTGCTGGCGCCGGTGCACATCGCCTTTCTGGAGCTGCTGATCGACCCGGTCTGCTCCATCGCCTTCGAGGCCGAGGGCGAAGAGGCCGACGTGATGCAGCGCCCGCCTCGCGACCCGGCCGCGCCGCTTTTTTCCACCGGGCTGATCCTCTGGAGCGTGCTGCAGGGCCTGCTGATCTTGCTGGCCGTGAGCGGCTTCTTCGCCCTGCTGTTGCACCAGCAAAAGCTGCCGGCTGAAGCCGCGCGGGCGCTTGCCTTTGTCGCCCTGGTCAGCTGCAATGTCGCGCTGATTCTGGCCAACCGCTCGCTGCACGGCGGCCTGCTGGCCGGTTGGCTGCGTCCCAACCCGGTGCTTTGGCGGGTCTTGGCCGCCACGGCCGGCTTGCTGGCGGCAGCGCTGTGGATACCGGCGCTGCGCGATATCTTTCGCTTTGCGCTACCCAGCCCCACTTGGCTGGCTGCCGCCGTGGGCTTGGGCGGGCTGGTCTTGCTGGCGCTGGAGGGCCTGAAGCGCTTGAGCTCCGGGCGGCTAGCGATCAGCGCGTCAGCAAAACCGGTCGGTTGATGAGGTAGGCTGCGACCCAGTGCATCCGTGCGATCACGCGCTTTTCAGCGTTGTTCAGCGCCACTCGATTCGATTCATCAACCCGCAAATTCGTGATGTTCCGGTTGCCCTCCCGACGTAATTTTTGCTTGGCTTCGGCAGCCTTGATGCCCGCACTGGTGTGCGCCGCGCCCTCGGCCACGCTGCGGGTGCTGGCTTGGCCAGGGTATGCGGACACGGACGTCGTGAAGGCCTTCGAACAAAGCCACAAGGCCAAGGTCGAGGTGACTTACATCGCCTCCGACGAAGATCTGTGGCGCAAGCTGAGCCTGACGCAAGGCGCGGACTTCGATGCTTTCGCCGTCAACACGGCCGAACTGCAACGCTACATCGAGCACGGTTGGGCCGCCCCGATTCCGCTGGCGGCGATACCGAACCCGCGTCAGTTGTTGCCCAGGTTCGCCCAGCTGGGCGCTATTCCTGGGCTCAAAAAAGCCGAGCAGATCTACGCCCTGCCCCACGCCCACGCCGAAACGGGCTTGCT
>CANFYD010000522.1 GCA_947450745.1 Burkholderiales bacterium | reverse complement strand
GTCGGCCTTGGACACAAAGCGCGCTTCCGGCAGCACCGCATGCACGGCCGCGATGTCCAGCCAGGACACGTGGTTGGCCACCACCAGTTTGGCGCCCGCCTTGGCTTGGCCCTGCACCGTCAGCTGCGCGCCCAGGATGCTCAGCATCTGGCGCGACCAGCGCTGAATGTGGGCCTGGCGCGCGGCCTTGTCGAGTGCGCCAAAGCGCAGCTTGATCAACAGCAGGCCGAACAGCACATGCAGGCTGAAGCGCAGCAGCCGCGCCACGGCGATCAGACTGCGCAACTCAAGCTCCCGAGGACAGGTCGGCCGATTCAAAGGCAACCTGGCCCGCCACCACCGTGTAGCGCACCCGCGCCGGCAACTCGAAGCCGCTGGTTTCGAACGCGAACGGTGTGTGCTTGCCCTGGCTGCTCAAATGGGCCGGCGTCACGCCCCAATAAGCTTGCGCGTCGAACACGCAGACATCGGCCACGCCGCCTTCCACCAAGCGCCCGGCGCTGGCACCCAGCGAACCCAAGGCCTGACCCAGCACCCGCACCGGCCCGGCCGTCACCACGGCCAAGCCGCGCGACAGCGGCAAACCCTCGTCGCTGGCCCAGCGCAGGGCCAGGCTCAACAACAGCTCCAGACCGGTGGCACCCGGCGTGGCTTCGGCAAACGGCACGTTCTTTTCATCCGCACCGACCGGCATGTGGTCGCTGACCAGGGCGTCCAGCGTGCCGTCGGCCAGCGCCGCGCGCAGCGCCGTGCGGTCACGCTGTTGACGCAGCGGCGGTGTCAAGCGCATGGCCGGGTTGAAGTAGCCGATGTCCACATCGGTCAAGTGCAGCGAGTTGATCGACACATCGGCCGTCACCGCCAAGCGTTCGCGCTTGGCGGCGCGCACCAGTTCGACCCCGGCCGCGCTGGACAGGCGACACAAGTGAACGCGCGCGCCGGTGGCCCGCATCAGCTCGAAAATCGTGTGCAGCGCCACCGTTTCGGCCATCACCGGCACGCCGCTCAAGCCAAGCCGGGTCGCGATCGCGCCGCTGGCCGCCACGCCGCCGCTCAAATAAGCGTCTTGCGGATGCAACCAGACCTGGTAGTCGTAAGTGGCGGCATATTGCAGCGCGCGCGCCAGCACCAGGGTGTCGCGCACCGGCACTTCGGCCTGTGAAAAACCGATGCAACCGGCCTCGGTCAGCTCGGCCATTTCGGTCAGCGCCTCGCCGCCCAAACCGCGCGTCAACGCGCCGAGCGGAAAGAGCCGGCAGCGGCTCAGCTTGCGAGCGCGGAACTTCAGCATTTCCACCAGGCCGGGCTCATCCAGCACCGGGTCGGTGTCGGGCGGGCAGACCAGGCTGGTGACACCGCCGGCGGCGGCGGCATGCAACTCGCTTTCCAGCATGCCTTCATGCTCGTGGCCGGGCTCGCGCAAGCGGGCACACAAGTCGACCAGACCGGGGGCCACGATCAGGCCGCTGGCGTCGATGACGCGGTCGGCGACGAACTCGGTGGCAGCGCCCAAGCTGACGATGCGGCCGGCGGCAATCGCCAAGTCACCGATGCGGTCCAGGCCAGAGGCCGGGTCGATCAGTCGGCCGCCTTTAATCAGGATCTTCATGTTTCATTCCCCGCCAGAATCGACATCACTGCCATGCGCACCGCAATGCCGAAGGTCACTTGCGGCAGGATCACGCTTTGCGCGCCGTCGGCCACGCTGGAGGCGATCTCCACGCCTCGGTTGATGGGCCCCGGGTGCATGACGATGGCGTCCGGCTTGGCCAGCGCCAGCTTCTCCGGCGTCAGGCCGAAGTTCTTGAAAAACTCACCGGCGCTGGGCAGCATGCCGCCGCTCATGCGCTCGTTCTGCAGACGCAACATGATGATGACGTCGGCACCGCGCACGCCCTCGGCCATGTCGTGGCAGACGCGCACGCCCATCTCGCGCAGGTCGCCGGGCACCAGCGTTTTGGGCCCGACCGCGCGGATCTCCGGCACGCCCAGGATGTTCAGCGCATGGATGTCCGAGCGGGCCACGCGCGAGTGCACGATGTCACCGACGATGGCGACGGTCAGATTGCGGAAGTCCTTCTTGAAATGCCGGATCGTGTACATGTCCAGCAAGCCCTGCGTCGGGTGCGCATGGCGGCCGTCACCGGCATTGACCACGTGCACATGCGGTGCGCAGTGCTGGGCAATCAGGTAGGGCGCACCGCTCTCGCCGTGGCGCACCACGAACATATCGGCATGCATGGCCGACAAATTGGCCACCGTGTCGAGCAGGGTCTCGCCCTTGGCCGTGCTGGAACGGGCGATGTCCAGGTTCAAGACATCGGCCGACAAGCGCTTGGCCGCGATCTCGAAGGTGGTGCGGGTGCGGGTGCTGTTCTCGAAAAACAGGTTGAACACCGACTTGCCGCGCAGCAGCGGCACCTTTTTGACCTCGCGCTCATTGACCGACAAAAAGGTGCCAGCGGTGTCAAGAATCTGATGAATGATGGCCTGCGGCAGGCCCTCGATCGACAGCAAATGAACCAGCTCGCCATGCTTGTTCAACTGGGGGTTGCGTTTGGACAACATCTCAGCCTCCGTTCAAGTCGAAGCTGAAACGGCCGTCTTCGTCCTTGGCCAGGCGCAGGCTTTGGCCTTTGTCCAGGCTGATGCGGGCGGCCGAATAGGCGGGCTCGATCGGCAACTCGCGGCCACCCCGGTCCACCAGCACGGCCAGGGCCACGCTGGCCGGGCGGCCAAAGTCGAACAGCTCGTTCAGCACCGCCCGCGTGGTGCGACCGGTGAACAGCACATCGTCGATCAACAACACCGGCCGGGCGCTGACGTCGAACGCCAGTTTGGTGTGATCGGCGCTGGCCGACATGCCTTTGGAGCCGAAGTCGTCGCGGTGCATCGAGCTGGAAATCACGCCCGGCTCGCCAGGCAAGCCAAGGTCACGCTGCAAGCGCTCGGCCAACCAGGCACCGCCGGACCAAATGCCCACCAGGGCCATATCGGGTTGCAGCAAACGGCGCACACCGTTCAACAGATCGGCGTACAGCGCCTCGGCGTCAAGCAACAAAGGGTTCATGGATGCTCTCGGAAATATTGTTCAAGAATCAGGGCAGCGGCGCTGGAATCGACGTCGCGAGCGCCATAGCTCTCGGCCTCGACGCTGGTGTAGCGCTCATCCACCTCGTAGACGTGCAGGCGGAACCGGCCGTGCAACTGGCGGCCAAAGCGGCGCGCGCGCACGGTGATGTCGTGCTCGGCCCCGTCCGGATGAAACGGCACACCGATCACCAGGGCGTCGGGTTGCCAGTCCTTGATCAGCTTGGCGATTGCCAGAAAACGCGGCTCACCCTCCAGGGCAATGGTTTTCAGCGGCTCGGCGCT
>CANFYD010000521.1 GCA_947450745.1 Burkholderiales bacterium | reverse complement strand
TGCAAGGTGATCGCAAAGCCCGGTGTGCAAAAGCCGCATTGCGAGGCGTGGCAATCGACCAGCGCCTGCTGCACGGGACTTAGCTTATCGGCTGAGCCGAGGTCTTCGACGGTCAGCAGCGCCCGGCCGTCGAGCGTGGGCAGGAACTGGGTGCAAGCGTTGACGTTGCTCAAGCACAGCTCGCCGTCCTTCAGCTCGCCCACCAGCACGGTGCAGGCACCGCAATCTCCCTCGGCACAGCCTTCCTTGGTGCCCGTGCAAGCGGCCTGTTCGCGCAGGTATTGCAGCACGGTGGTGGTGGTGGGCAGGCCTTGCACGGATTGGATCCGGCCTTGGTGGAAAAATCGCAGCGGACGGTGGTTCATGGCTTGGGGGGCTTTGCGGGAAGCGAGTGTGAACTCAGACAGTAAGGCTTTCAGCGCTTCACGATATACGATTGCCCACATGCTGGATATACGTGGATGGATATGACCTCACGAGCGAACTTCGACAACATTGCGCTTCAACTCGTCCGGGTCCTGCACACCGTGATCACTGAGCAAAGCGTCTCGCGCGCCGCTCTGCGCTTGCAGAGCAGCCAACCCGCCGTCAGCGCACAGCTGCGGCGCCTGCGTACCTTGACCGGTGATGTGCTGCTGGTCCGCAGTGGCAGCGGCATGACGCCGACCCGCGTGGCGCTGGATCTGCTGGCCCCGGCCGGCCGCTTGTTGCAGGAGGCCGAGGTGCTGTTCGGGGCCAAGAGCCGCAGCGTGCGCGGCAGCGGGTTTGACCCGGCCACCTCGGGCTTGCGCTTTCGCATCGCCGCCAGCGACTATCTCGACCCGCTGTTCCTGCCCGAGCTGACGGCCCGCTTGCTGCGCGCCGCACCCGGCGTGCAGCTGGATCTGCAACCGCTGTCGGCCGAATATGACTACCGCCGCAGCTTGGCGGCCGGCGAGGTCGATCTGGTCATCGGCAACTGGTTGCGGCCGCCGGAAGAGCTGCACCTGGGCCGCCTGCTCAGCGATGAAGTGGTCTGCCTGGTGGCCAAGAACCACCCGATGGCGCGCGGTCGTGGCTGGTCGGTCGAGCGCTATCTGGCCTGCCAGCATGTGGCACCGATGCCGCTGTCGGCCGGTCAGCCGGGCGTGATCGACGAGCACTTGGCCAGCTTGGGGCTGGCGCGGACGATTGCGGTGCGCAGCGCGCATTTCGGTCAACTGCCTGAAATGGTGGCGCGCAGCTTGCTGGTGCTGACCACCGGGCGGCTGTTTTGCAGCCGCTATTTGACCGAGCTGCCGGTGCTGGTGCTGCGCTGCCCGGTGGCATTTCCGCGCATGGCTTACTACCAGCTCTGGCACGAGCTGGGCCATGCCTCGGCCCCGATGCGCTGGCTGCGTGAGCAGGTGCGGGAGGTGGCGCGCACCTTGGTGAGCGGCACCACTGCGCCGAGCGTTTGAAATTCCAGAATCCAAAAATTCCGACTTCCTGAAACTTCTCCATTCACCGACTGCCCTCGACCCATGACCTTGACCCCCGAGACAAACCGCCTGGCCTTGCGCGGCGACCTGCTGGACTTCAGCGCTGCGCCGGGCTGGGGCGAGCTGGAAAGCGCGGCCGTGCGCTTCCAGCCCGACAGTTGGTTGCTGATTGAAAACGGCCGCATCGTGGGCACGCAGAGCGCCGCGCCGGATGCCAGCTGGCAGCAGCAGGACCACAGCGGCCGCTTGATCCTGCCCGGCTTCATCGACACCCATGTGCATTGCCCGCAGCTCGATGTGATCGCGTCCTACGGCACCGAGCTGCTCGATTGGCTGGAGCGCTACACCTTCCCGGCCGAGTGCCGCTATGCCGACCCGGTGGTGGCGGCCAGCGGTGCGGCGCGCTTTCTGGACGCGCTGCTGGCGCATGGCACGACCTCGGCGGTGGTGTTCCCCACCGTGCACAAGGCCTCGGTGGAGGCTTTGTTCGAGGCGGCGGCGGCGCGCGGCATGCGCTTGATCACCGGCAAGGTCTTGATGGACCGGAACGCGCCGCCGGCCCTGCTGGACGATCCTGACGATGTGGCCGGGGCCGAGCGCGACTGCATCGACCTGATCTCCCGCTGGCACGGCCAAGGCCGCTTGGCCTATGCGGTGACGCCGCGTTTTGCGCCGACCAGCAGCCCGGCGCAATTGGCGATGGCCGGCGCGCTGTGCCGGGCCGACGACTCGCTTTACATGCAGACCCATGTGGCCGAGAACCGTGCCGAGGTGCGCTGGGTGGCCGAGTTGTTCCCGGAGGCGCGCAGTTATCTCGACGTCTACGCCCGCGTCGGCCTGCTGCATCCGCGCGCGCTGCTGGCCCACTGCATCTGGCTGGACGAGGAAGACAAGCGGGTGCTGGCGGCGAGCGGCGCTCAGGTGGCCTTCTGCCCGTCGTCCAACCTGTTCCTGGGCAGCGGCCTGTTCGATTGGCCGGCAGCACGGGCGGCCGGCTTGGCCGTCAGCGTGGCCAGCGATGTCGGCGGCGGCACCAGCTTGTCGCTGCAGCGCAATTTGCTGGATGGCTACAAGGTGCAAGCGCTGCTCGGCCACCGCTTGAGCGCCTGGGCCGGCCTGCATGCGGCGACGCGCGGCGCGGCGGAGGCCTTAGGGTTAGCGCAGGAGATCGGCCACTTTGGCGTCGGTACACTGGCCGACGTTTGTGTGTGGGACTGGGCGGTCGGCCCGGTCGCCGAGGCGCGCGATGCGGTGGTACGGAGCTTGCATGAACGAGTGTTCGCGTGGATGGCTTTATCCGATGAACGCAACCTCGTCGCCAGCTACGTCGCGGGTCACCCGCGTTTTATACGTGCGCAACTTTTACGTTCGCAAGACTCATCAGATTGAACTCCATGACTCCTCGTCTTGCACTCACCGGCATCAGCAAGCAATACCCGGCCGTCAAGGCCAATGACAGCGTCAGCCTGACTGTGGCACCGGGCCAGATCCACGCGGTGCTGGGCGAGAACGGGGCGGGCAAATCGACGCTGATGAAGATCATCTACGGTGCGGTGCAGCCGGATGCCGGCGAGCTGCGCTGGAACGGCCAGCCGCTGCGCATCAAGAGCCCGGCGCAAGCGCGCGCGCTCGGCATCAGCATGGTGTATCAGCACTTTTCGCTGTTCGACACGCTGACGGCGGCCGAGAACGTTTGGCTCGGGCTGGACAAGAGCTTGAGTCTGGCCGAGGTGACCGCCCGCATCACGGCGGTGGCGGCCACCTACGGGCTGGAGGTGGACCCGCTGCGGCCGGTGCATTCGCTGTCGGTCGGCGAGCGCCAGCGGGTCGAGATCGTCCGCGCCTTGCTGACCGAGCCGCAACTGCTGATTCTTGATGAGCCGACCTCGGTGCTGACGCCGCGAGCGGTCGAAAAGCT
>CANFYD010000520.1 GCA_947450745.1 Burkholderiales bacterium | reverse complement strand
TACTTGGAGCATTGCCGTGTGTTGGTGAACGGTGGCCGCGTGGAGTACGTGACGGAGAAGGGCAAGGAGTCCTTGTACTGGAACATCCCCATCGCCAATACCAGCACCGTGCTGCTGGGCACGGGCACCTCGTTGACGCAGGCCGCCATGCGCGAGTTGGCCAGAGCCGGCGTGATGGTGGGCTTCTGCGGCGGCGGCGGCACGCCCTTGTTTGCGGGCACCGAGGGCGAACAAGAAGTGGCCTGGTTGCCGGGCCAGAGCGAGTACCGGCCCACCGAGTACCTTCAGCATTGGGTGCGTTTCTGGTTTGATGACGCCTTGCGGCTGCAAGCGGCGAAGGCGTTTCAGGACTCGCGCCTGACGCGGCTGCTGCAACATTGGTCGGCCTCCAAGTCGTTGAAGGATCAAGGCTTTGCCCCTGAAATCGAGCAATTGACCCAGCTCGTAGCGCAAAGCCGCAGCAATATCGCGGCGGCCCTGGACGTCACCGCCCTGCTGACCGAAGAAGCCCGTTTGACTAAGAAGCTCTACCGTATGGCCTCGCTGGCTGCGCAATACGGTGACTTCACCCGAGCCAAGCGCGGCGACAGCGTCGATGCCGCCAACCAGTTCCTTGACCACGGCAACTATCTTGCTTACGGCCTGGGTGCCACCGCCACCTGGGTGTTGGGCCTACCGCATGCGCTGGCGGTGCTGCACGGCAAGACGAGGCGCGGCGGCTTGGTGTTCGACGTGGCCGACCTGGTGAAGGACGCCGTCATCTTGCCGCAGGCCTTCATTTCGGCGCCCAAGGGGCATACAGAGCAAGAGTTCCGGCAGGCCTGCATCGAAACCTTGACCCGCAGCGAGGCGCTGGACTTCATGATCGAAACGATCAAAGCCACAGCCCTGCGCGTGGGTCGGGCCGCACAAGCAGTAGCGCAGCCATGAACGTGCTCCTGATCGCCCAATGCAACAAGCGCGCGCTGACCGAGACGCGCCGCATCCTCGATCAATTTGCCGAGCGGCGCGGTGACCGTACCTGGCAAACAGCGATCACCCAAGATGGGCTGGATACGCTGCGCAAACTGCTGAGAAAGACGGCGCGCAAGAACACAGCGGTGGCTTGCCACTGGATCAGAGGGCTGGATCACAGCGAGCTTCTGTGGACCGTGGGGGACCGCAGCAGCTTCAACGATCAAGGGGCGGTGCCCACCAACACCACGCGCCGCAACATCCTGCGCGAGCAAGATCAGAACGATTGGCACAGCGGTGAGCTGGTTCAATTGCTGACCGATCTGGCCGGCTTGCTGCATGACTTGGGCAAAGCCATCCAGGCCTTTCAGATGCGCTTGGACGGACGCTTGTCGGGTCGCAACCTGATCCGCCACGAGTGGGTGTCGCTGCGGCTGTTCGAGGCATTCGTTGGCAGCGATGACGACGCCACTTGGTTGGCGCGCTTGGTGGACCCCACGGAAGCGGACCTTGCCGCCTGGCTTGGGCCGAGGCTGCAGCAGGACGGCTTGCACCCGAACTGCACCTCGCCCTTCGCCAACTTGGCCAAAGCGCCGCTGGCGCAAGCGCTGGCCTGGTTGGTGGTGACCCACCACCGCTTGCCGGTGCTCCCGTTTGGCGAGCAGTTCACCGAGACTTTGATTGCAGGTTCGTTGAACCGTATCGAGGCGAGCTGGAACGAGGACGAGATCAAGCACGCGACGACCGAGACGCTGAAACCCTACTGGGCCTTCCCTCATGGCCTGCCGGTCACCACCCCGGAATGGCAGCACCGGGCCGCCCGCGTGGCTAAAAAGCTGCTGCGTCACGCCGGCCTGCCCAGCGCAGCGGTGATGAGCAACCCCTTCGTGCTGCACCTGTCCCGGCTGTGCCTGATGCTGGCCGATCACCATTACTCGCGCTTGGAACTGGGGGCTGACGGCAAACCCGACGCCGAGCGGGTCAAGTTGGCGAATCCTGGGGCATTGACTGCCAACACGCGCATGACGCGCTCAGGCAGTCAGCCCAACCAATCGTTGGACGAGCACTTGCTGGGAGTTGCCCAACACGGTGCCGAAGTCGCCCGCTTCCTGCCGCGCTTTGAGCGGCATTTACCCCGCCTGGGCAAGCATCGGCTGCTCAAGCAGCGCGCCACGAATGAGCGCTTTCGCTGGCAGGACAAGGCGGCTGATCTGGCCGGCGGCATCCGTGTGCGCAGCGAGCAGCAAGGTGCTTTCATCGTCAACATGGCCTCCACCGGCTGCGGCAAAACCTTGGCCAATGCCAAGCTGATGTACGCCCTGGCTGACCCGGCACTGGGCATGCGCTGTGCTTTTGCGATGGGCCTGCGGACCTTGACCTTGCAAACCGGCAAGGCGTTTCGCGACTTGCTGGGGCTGGACGATGAAGACTTGGCCATCCGCGTCGGCGGTTCGGCCAACCGGGCGCTGTTCGAGCATTTCGAAGCCCAGGCCGACGCGACCGGTTCGGCCTCGCGGCAAGCCTTGCTGGATGAAGATGCGCATGTGTTGTACGAGGGGCAGCAGGACAGCCACCCTTTGCTTCGGCGCGCCGTGGCCGACCCGGCGGTGCGCGCGCTGATCACCGCGCCGGTGCTGGTCTGCACCATCGACCACCTGACCCCGGCCACCGAAAGCCAGCGTGGCGGCCGGCAGATCGCGCCGATGCTGCGGCTGATGAGCGGCGACTTGGTGCTGGACGAACCCGATGACTTTGATCTCAGCGACTTGCCCGCGCTGACCCGGCTGGTGCATTGGGCGGGTCTGCTGGGCGCGCGGGTGCTGCTGTCGTCCGCCACGCTGCCGCCCGCCATGATCCAGGGCTTGTTTGAGGCGTATCGCAATGGGCGCAGCCATTTCCAGGCCAACCGAGGCGAGCGGCCCGGTGGCTTGCAGATGGCACCCAAGGTCTGCTGCGTCTGGGTGGACGAGTTCAAGCAAAAGCATGTCGATTGCGCCGCTGCCGAAAGCTTTGAGCGGGAACACCTGTTGTTTGCGCAGAGCCGTGCCGGCGCGCTGGCACAGCAATCTGCCGAACCACGCCGTCGGGTCAGCTTGGTGCCGCTTGAAAATCTCCCCAAATCAGCCCCCGAGGCCGCGAGCGCCTTGGCTGCATTGGTGTTGGCCTCGGCCACGGCCTTGCACCAAAGCCACCACAGCATCGACAAGCAAACCGGCAAGCGCGTGAGCTTTGGCTTGGTCCGCATGGCCAATATCGAGCCGCTGCATGAGCTTGCTTTGGCGCTTTTTCAGCAAGGTGCGGCCGCCGGGCAGCGGGTGCATTTGTGCGTCTACCACTCGCGCTTCCCGCTGCTGATCCGCTCGGCCATCGAGCGGCAACTCGATGCCACGCTGAAGCGCCACCAGCCCGATGCCGTGTTTGACTT
>CANFYD010000519.1 GCA_947450745.1 Burkholderiales bacterium | reverse complement strand
GTGTTCGCCCAATTGCTTGCTTGTTGCAATGCTCGTTCAGAAAGTCCAATGCCTTGTACGCCCACAGATAAACGTGCGCTGTTCATCATGATGAACATGTATTCCAGGCCGCGATTTTCCTGGCCGATCAACTGCCCAACCGCGCCGCCGTGGTCGCCGAACTGCAACACCGCCGTCGGGCTGGCCTTGATGCCCATCTTGTGCTCGATGGAGACGCAATGCGCATCGTTGCGCTCTCCCAGCGTTCCGTCCGCCTGCACCAGGAATTTCGGCACGATGAAGAGGCTGATGCCCTTCACACCCTCGGGCGCACCGGCCACGCGGGCCAACACCAGATGGATGATGTTTTCGGCCATGTCGTGCTCACCGTAGGTGATGTAGATCTTGGTGCCGAAAATCTTGTAGTTGCCGTCCGCTTGCGGCTCGGCCCGGGTGCGCACCATCGCCAAGTCCGAGCCGGCCTGCGGCTCGGTCAAATTCATCGTGCCGGTCCAGCTGCCGTCGATCAACTTAGGCAAAAAAGTGCTGCGCTGCGTCGCGCTGCCGGCCGTCAGCAAGGCCTCAATAGCCCCGTCGGTCAACAGCGGGCACAGCGCAAAGCTCATATTCGCGCTGTTGAGCATTTCGCCGCAAGCGGCGCCTATCGTCTTGGGCAGGCCCTGGCCGCCGAACTCGACCGGATGCTGCAAGCCCTGCCAACCGCCGTCGGCAAACTGCCGGAAGGCCTGCTTGAAGCCCGGCGTCGTGAAGACCTGCCCGTCCTTCCAGTAGGACGGGTTCTTGTCGCCCTCCCAATTCAGCGGGGCGATCACGTCCTCGGTCAGCTTGGCGCATTCTTCCAACACCGCCTGCGCGGTGTCGATGCCAAAGTCGGCGAAGGCCGGAATAGCGGTCAGCGCGGGCAGACCGGCAAGCTCCTGCATATTGAACAACATGTCTTTGATCGGGGCACGATAGGTCATCATCAACTCCAAATGCAGGTGTAAAAACTGAGGGCACCGCGACTGCTCAGCCGTGGTGCCCTCTTTTCAAGTGGCTCGGATCGCGGGGTGGATCAAAGGCTTTGAACCAGTTCGGGCACGGCCACGAACAGATCGGCTTCCAGGCCGTAATCGGCGACCGAGAAAATCGGCGCTTCGGCGTCCTTGTTGATCGCCACGATCACCTTGGAATCCTTCATGCCGGCCAGATGCTGGATCGCACCGCTGATGCCGCAGGCGATGTAGAGCTGCGGTGCCACGATCTTGCCGGTCTGCCCGACCTGCCAGTCGTTCGGCGCATAGCCGGCATCCACCGCTGCGCGGCTCGCACCCAGTGCCGCGCCCAATTTGTCAGCCAGCGGCGTCAGCACTTGCATGAACTTGTCGTTCGAGCCAAGTGCGCGGCCGCCGGAGACAATGATCTTGGCCGCCGTCAACTCGGGGCGGTCGCTCTTGGTGACTTCGCGGCCCACAAAGCTGGACTTGCCGCTGTCAGCCGCCGCAGTGACGACCTCGACAGCAGCCGCGCCGCCGCTGGCTGCAGCCGCGTCAAAGCCGGTGGTGCGCACGGTCATCAATTTGATCGCGTCGGTGCTTTGCACGGTGGCGATGGCGTTGCCGGCGTAGATCGGACGCTCGAAGGTGTCGGCACTGACCACGCGGGTGACGTCGGACAACTGCGCCACATCCAGCAGCGCGGCTACCCGCGGTGCCACGTTCTTCCCGGCAGCGGTAGCCGGGAACAGCACGTGGGTGTAGCCAGCGGCACCGTCTTGCACCAGGGCCAGCACTTGAGCGGCCATGTTTTCGGCCAAGCCGTCAGCCAATTGGGCCGAATCGGCATGCAACACCTTGGTGACGCCGACGATTTGAGCCGCCGCCGCAGCCGCAGCCGCAGCGTTGTGACCTGCGACCAGCACATGAACTTCGGTACCGGTAGCCAAAGCGGCCGTCACCGTGTTGAGCGTGGCGGCCTTGATGGACGCGTTGTTGTGTTCGGCCACAACCAGGGCCTTGGCAAGAGCTGTCATTTCGAATATCTCCGGATGTAAGCGGCGGTACTCCACCGCTCTATCGATTCAGTTGAGGCTTCTTCTGGCTTGATCGCCAGTGGCCAATCGCCAAAGGCTGGCCGCAGCCCGATGAAGCAGAGGCTGCACTGTGCAGCCGGGCAAAGTCGGACGGTTATTGGATAACCTTGGCTTCGTTTTTCAGCTTGTCCACCAGGGCGGCAACGTCGGCCACCTTGATGCCAGCACCGCGCTTGGGCGGCTCCTCGACCTTCAAGGTCTTCAGGCGCGGGCTCACATCGACACCCAGATCAGCAGGCTTGAACACTTCAAGCTGCTTTTTCTTGGCCTTCATGATGTTGGGCAGGGTCACATAACGCGGCTCATTCAAGCGCAAGTCGGTGGTGATCACGGCCGGCAAGCTCAACTTGACCGTTTCGAGGCCGCCGTCCACTTCGCGGGTGACCGAAACCATACCGTCCAGCACCTCCACCTTGTTGGCAAAAGTGCCCTGCGGCATGCCGGTCAGTGCAGCCAACATCTGGCCGGTCTGATTGCAATCGTCATCGATGGCTTGTTTGCCCAGGATCACCAAGCCGGGCTGTTCTTTGTCGACCAGCGCCTTGAGCAACTTGGCCACGGCCAGCGGTTGCAAATCGAGATCAGCAGGAACTTCAACCAAGATGGCGCGGTCGGCACCAATGGCCATGGCCGTGCGCAGGGTTTCCTGGCATTGCGTCACGCCACACGACACGGCGATGACCTCGGTCACCACGCCTTTTTCCTTCAGCCGCACCGCTTCTTCAATGGCAATTTCATCAAAGGGGTTCATCGACATCTTGACATTGGCGATATCTACGCCGGTGCCGTCACTTTTGACGCGCACTTTGACGTTGTAATCGACCACTCGCTTGACCGGGACCAGTACCTTCATCGAAGACTCCAAGACTAATTGACGTTAACGTTAACCGGATTCTAAGGGTGCCACCTGCGGACTCGGCGTCAGACAAGATCTTTGACCGCAAAAAGCACGATCGTTCTATTTTAACCACGAGATCGATTCTTGCGAGCGCGAAAGTTAGACTGCGACGCTCAATGGACACAGCCGCTCAAAATCCGCCCCCCTGCATCGGCATCTTCGACTCCGGCGTTGGCGGCTTGACCGTTCTGCGAGAGCTGCAACGCTGCCTGCCCGAGGTGCCGCTGCGCTATATCGCCGATGCTGCCCAGGCTCCTTACGGCCAGCGCAGCCCGGACTTCATCGCTCAGCGCAGCCTGCTGCTGAGCCAACAACTGGTGGACCACGGAGCCCGCTTGCTGGTGGTGGCCTGCAACACAGCCACCGCTCATGCCATTCAGGCCTTGCGTCAGCGCTGGCCGGGCATGCCCAT
>CANFYD010000518.1 GCA_947450745.1 Burkholderiales bacterium | reverse complement strand
TGGCTCTTTCGAGCCTTCCTCTTTTTTGCCCTCTTCGCCTTCGCGCTGAACAACAGCCACGAAAGCGTCGTGCGCTGGTTTTTCGGCCAGGAATGGCGGGCCCCGCTAGTCATCATCGTGCTGCTGGCGTTCGGCCTGGGCTGTGCGTTCGGCGTCTTGGCGATGGTGCCGGCTTGGTGGAAGCACCGGCGGGTGGCCAAACGCGCCGAGCCCGCTGCTGACACAGCCGCCGCGCCCGAGCCGTTGACGCCCCCGGCCATCCACGATGGACTTTGACCTGCGCTGGCTGCTCTTTGCCCTGCCCGCCACCTTCGCCATCGGCTGGCTGGCCTCCAAACTGGACACCCGGCAATGGAAGCGTGAACAGCGCGATGCGCCCAAGGCCTACTTCAAAGGCTTGAACCTCTTGCTCAATGAGCAGCAAGACAAAGCCATCGACGCCTTCATCGAAGCGGTGCAAAACGACCCGGACACCTCGGAGTTGCACTTTGCGCTGGGCAATCTGTTCCGCCGCCGAGGCGAATACGAGCGTGCCGTGCGCGTGCACGAACATCTGCTGCAGCGCGGCGACCTGCCGCGCTCCGAGCGCGAGCGGGCACAAGCCGCGCTGGCGCAGGACTTTTTCAAAGCCGGCCTGTTCGACCGAGCCGAAACGGCCTACGCCGCGCTGCGCGGCACGCCGTATGAAAACGACGCCGAACTGGCCCTGCTGTCGCTGTTCGAGCGCTCGCGCGATTGGCGCAGTGCCGCTGACGTGGCGCGCCGTCTGGAGTTGACCGGCACCGCGTCCTTCGCCACCCGCATTGCGCATTACCTGTGCGAGTTGGCGCTTGAAGCGCAAGTGCGCAACCAGGACGACGAGGCGCAGCAATTGCTGGCCGAAGCACGCTCGGTGGCGCCGCAGGGCGCGCGCGCCCATGTGCTGGCCGGGCAGCTGCTGGCGCGGCGCTTGCAGCCCGAGCAGGCAATGGCCGCTTATGCCGAACTGCTGGCGCTGAACCCGGAAGCCTTCAATCTGGTCGCGCTGGACTATGCCGAAGCGGCCATCAACGCCCGCTGCACCGAGGCCGCGCTGCAAACGCTGACCGCGCAATATCAGCGCGTGCCCGGCATGCATTTGCTGCACGCCATTGCCAAGCTGGAGCCCGAAACGGCGCTGCAACGCCAACGACTGAGCCGCCACCTGCGCGAACAAACCGGTTTGTCGGCTGCCCGCGACCTGCTGCAACTAAGCGGTGCCCAGCTCAACGAAGAAGAAGCGCCGTTGGTGTTGACCGCCATCGACCGTGCCGCCCGCCCGCTGCAACGCTACCGCTGCGCCGCCTGCGGCTTTGAAGCCCAGCATTACTTCTGGCAATGCCCCGGTTGCCTGAACTGGGACACCTACCCGCCCCGCCATGTGGAAGAGCTGTAATCGATGACCTCGCCTGCCGACCCGAAAGCCGCTGACGACCGAGTCATTCTCTGCATGAAATGGGGTGTCAAGTACGGCCCCGAGTATGTGAACCGCTTGTACGCAATGGTGGCCAGGCACTTACGCGGCCCGTTCCGCTTTGTCTGCCTGACCGACCGAGTGGAGGGCATCCGGGCGGAAGTGCAATGCCTGCCGATCCCGGAGCTGACCTTGGACAACGGCGAGCCCGAGCGCGGCTGGAAGAAGCTGACCACGTTTGAGGCCGACCTGCACGGCCTGCGCGGCACCGCGCTGTTTCTGGATCTCGACGTGGTGATCACCGCCGACATCACGCCGTTCTTCGAAGTGCCGGGCGAGTTCTTGATCATCCACGACTGGAAACGCCGCTGGCGCGTCACCGGCAACTCGTCCGTCTACCGCTTCCAGTTGGGCGCTCATTCCGATGTGCTGGCGCAATTCCGTGCGAACCAGGTACAAGCCAAGGCAGATTTTCGCAACGAACAAGCCTATCTGTCCGATGTGCTGCACCGCCAAGGCAAGTTGAGCTATTGGGACGACAGCTGGTGCGCCAGCTACAAATACCACTGCATCCCCGCTTGGCCGACCAGTTACTGGCGCGACCCGATCATCCCGGCCGGTGCCCGCATCATCATCTTCCACGGCGTGATGAACCCGCCCGACGCGCTGGCCGGCCGCAATATGGGCAACTGGCGGCACGCCAGGCCGGCAGCGTGGATTGCCGACTATTGGTGCGAATGAGTCAGCAGCCAACGCGGAGGATTGAGCCATGAGCTGGCAGCTTCTAATTACGCTATTGCTCGCCTTGCTGACCGTTGCGGGCACCTTACTGGCTTGGGAAATGCTGCAGATCTTGTTCGCCCAAGCACCGCGCAAAGTAGCCACCGTGCGGGTTGCCCCAGCCGCCGATGCCGCGCCCGTTGCCAGCGGCACAGCAGCGATTCCAAAAATCATCTGGTCCTACTGGCATCAGACGCCGGTGCCCGAGTTTGTGGCGCTGTGCCAAGCCAACTGGACCCGCTTTGCGCCCGACCACGAGGTGCGCATGCTCAGTCGTGACAGCATCCAGACTTGGCTGGCCAGCGCCGAGCTGAGCAGCCAATTCGACGCGCTGCCGCCCTATCGCCAAGCCGATTGGCTGCGCTTGCAATTGCTGGCCCAGCATGGCGGGCTGTGGATCGACGCGTCCACCATCCTGACCCAAAGCCTGGCCTGGGTTCATCAGCAGCAGCAAGCGCAGCAGGTCGAGTACATCGGCTTTTATATCGACCGCTTCACCCAAAAGCCCGAACAACCGATCGTCGAGAACTGGTTCATGGCGGCCGTACCCGGCAGCGCCTTCGTGACCGACCTGGCGCGAGAGTTCAATCACGCGCTGCGCTTGGGCGAGACGCCTTATCTGGCCGAGTTGCAAGCGCAAGGCCTGCTGGAACAAGTCAGCCAAGGCCTGGGGCCCAAAGACCGGCAGTATCTGATCATGCATGTGGCTGCGGCCGTCGTGCTGGACCGGGCAGCGGCCCGCTACCGGCTGTTCCTGAGCCGGGCCGAAGACACGGCGTTTGCCTTCCACACCGCGCTGCGTTGGCGCAAACGCCATTTGTTCGCACGACTGGGCTTGACGCCATGCCCCCGGCACTTGCCGATGCTGATCAAGTTGCGCGGCGGCGATCGACGCGTGGTCGAGCAAGGCATGGCGCGTGGCTGGCTGTACCCGGGCAGCCTGTTGGCGAAGTATTTGCGCCCGCCGCATTGAAGTTCTGGCGTGGACAACGCTCAACATCCCTTGCCACAGCCTGAGCCTGAGCTTGAGCTTGACCCCGCTGCGCCCACGCCGTGGCTGAGCATTCTGCTGCCGGTCTACAAGGTCGAGGCCTACCTGGAGGCCTGCGCTGCATCCATCCTGGCGCAAACCGAGGCCCAAGGTGGTAGCAGCGGCGTCGAGTTGATCTTCGTC
>CANFYD010000517.1 GCA_947450745.1 Burkholderiales bacterium | reverse complement strand
GGCGGCGACAAGCGAAAGGTGGCCCCAGCGAGGACAGTTTTTGCCGGATTTGAAGCTTCATAGCTCCGCTATGGGGCGAAAAGACGGTGAAAAATGGACCGCTGCGGCCGCCTTGCAGCCGCCGATCCTTCTGCCGCGCAGACTCCTAGATTCGGCAGTTGGATGCGGTCAACTGTCGAATCTAGGCTTGGTCTGGTTTGGGTAGGGCGTCCAGCACCTGGCAGGCATGCTCGTAACCTTGCTGGACCGCCCGATCAAAGGCGTCCCATTGCAGCATGCCGACTTTGCCGAGCGGCGGATTGAAGTACAGGTCAATCTGCGCGCGCGCCTCGCGCTGGCGTGAGGCGCTGTAAAGCGAGGTGACGTTCATCAGGAAATTGGGCAGCGACGGTAAGCGGTAAAGCCGCCGCTTTTTGGGTCTGAAACGATCGCGCAGCAGCTGCCAAGAGCTGGGCATCTGCTGCAGCAAGATGGGCTTCGGCGTGCCAAAGCTGAGATCAACGCCCAGCACCCGGCCCACGCCCCATTGCTTGCGCATCACATCGACGGGAAAGTTGTTGAAGGTGCCGCCGTCACAAAGCAGGTCGCCGTCATGGATGACCGGCGGCAGGGCGCCAGGAATGGCGGCACTGGCCATCACCAAATTGAGCAGCGAGCCGCGCTGGAGCACCTGCTCACGCGACTGTGAATAGTTGGCAGCGACACAAAAAAATGTCTTCCATAAATCTTCGATCCCGGCCGCGCCGCCGGTCAGCTCCTGGATCGTCTGCGCCATCATCTGGCGCAGCCGCAAGCCCTTGATCAGCGATGCCATCGGGATCAGATTGAAGTCGGCGGTGGGGTTGCGTGAGAAATGCCGACGCATCGTGCTGATCAATACGTCCGGTGCAATGTCCATCGCCACCAGCCCGCCGAACACCGCGCCCATGCTGGTGCCACCGACCACGTCAATCTCTACCCCGCGCTCACGCAACGCGCGGTAGACCCCCGCGTGTGCCGCCCCGCGTGCGCCGCCGCCGGACAACACCAGGCCAACGCCTGTGCGGCTGAGTAACCTGGCCAGCCTGCCGATGTCGCGTGGCTGCGCCTGTCGGAGGTGCAAATGACCAGCCAGCGGCCGACGCGCTAGCCAGGCCTGGGTGTGGCGCGGGAATTGGCACTCGGCGGGGTGAAGCAGCAGCAAGATTTCGGCCGCCTCGGACCGCGGTGGCCGGTTCAACAGACAGGCTTGCTCGATGGTGTGCAAGCGCACCGGTTGGTCGGCATCGGCCAGCAGCAGCAGTTCGTCGCAGTGCCGGCAGCAGCGCTGCGTCCAAGCGCTCGCGTCACTGCCGCTGAGCAGCAGCACGAAGTCATGGGCCGACTCGATTTCGTCCAGGCGCACGGCGATGCGCCGGTTGGCATCGGTATCGGCAGGTGGGCGCTGGGCAATACCGGGCTCGCCAAGATCGGCCTCAATGCTGGCGGCGTCGACCACCGCGACCTTCCATTGGCGGCGCAACTCGCGGGCCAGACCGTCGATGACCGCGCGCGAGTCCAGTCCCTCGGTGATCGGTATCAAGCCGACGGTGACCGGCCTGTCCGTCAAGGAGCGCGAACCCTCGGTCTTCAGGCGCTTGATGATCTGCTGGGTCAGTGCCATCGAGATTTGCCCGCTGACCGACAACAACTGCTTGAATTGGTCTTTGCCCAGCCGCACCAGCACCGAGTCGCGGATCGCCACCAGGGTGGCCGAGCGAGGCTCATCGGTGAACAAGCTCATTTCGCCGACGATCTGCCCGCGTCCGATTTCCCGCACCGCCCGCTGTTCACCCAAGTCATTGGCAATGTAGGTGCGCAGCCGCCCACTGACCAGCAGGTACATGGCGTCTCCGGCATCGCCCTGGCTCATCAGGGTTTGCCCGGCCGCTATCTCCACCCATTGCAGATGTTCCATCAGCAAGGCGACGGCTGAAGGTTCGATGTCACCCAGCAAGTCGGGTAAATGCCTCAGCAGCAAGGCCTCAAGATGTTGTGGATGTTGTTCGATCTTGGTCATAGGCTCGGGCTGCACCGGGTGAATTTGTTCGGTGGAGAATAACGTCTTTTATCGGCGGATCTATCGGCAGGAAAGAAGTGAAATTCGTATTGAGGGCTCGCCTGTCGAGGTCGCATCACCGCAGATATTTCCGGTTGCTACAGATTGTTTGCGCTTGCCACGCCTCCTCCTGGGACCGGTTGGTTGACGGAGGTACTGCGCCGCTTGCTCATCAGCTGCCTGGAAAAGCCCGCAGAAACATCGACACAGCGCAAGGGGAGCGTTTTCGCCTTGCCTTACAGTGAGCCCATGCCCGCCGCCAACTCTCTGTGTATCCGCCGTGTCGGTATCGACACTTGGCGTGAAAACGTCGCCTATTTGCACCGGGATTGCGCCATCGTGCGGGCGGCGGGGTTCCAGGCGCTGTCCAAAGTGGAGATCCGGGCCCACAACGGCGCGGAGGGGCCGCTGATTCTGGCTGTGCTCAATGTGGTGGATGACGAGCGCATCGTCAGCGCTTGCGAGCTGGGTCTGAGCGAGGAAGCGTTTCGGCGCCTGGGTGTGGCGGAAGGGCACTCGGCCAGCATCGCGCATGCCGAAGCGCCGGGCTCGATCAGCGCGCTGCATCGCAAGATCAACGGTGAGCGGCTGTCCAAGGACGAGCTGGCCGCCATCATTCGCGACATCGCGCAAGCGCGTTACTCCAAGATCGAGCTGGCTGCGTTTGTCGTGGCGACCAATCAATATGAACTCGATCGGGAGGAGGTGTTGCAGCTGACCGAGGCGATGATTGCGGTTGGCCGCAAGCTGGATTGGCATCAGCAGGTGGGCGTCGGCCCGGTGGTGGACAAGCATTGCATCGGCGGCATCCCCGGCAACCGCACCTCGATGCTGGTCGTGCCCATCGTGGCGGCGCACGGCATGTTGTGCCCCAAAACCAGCTCGCGCGCAATCACCTCGCCATCCGGCACCGCCGACACGATGGAAGTGCTGGCCGAGGTGGAGCTGAGCTTCGAGCGCATGGTGAGCATCGTGCGCGAGACCCATGCCTGCCTGGCCTGGGGCGGCACGGCTGATTTGTCACCGGCCGATGACATCCTGATTTCGGTCGAGCGACCGCTGTCGATCGATTCCCCCGGCCAGATGGTGGCGTCGATCCTGTCCAAGAAAATCGCCGCCGGCTCGACCCATCTGGTGCTAGATATTCCGGTCGGGCCGAGTGCCAAGGTGCGCTCGATGGTGGACGCGCAGCGGCTCAAGAAGTTGTTTGAATATGTGGCCGGCCATCTGCGCTTGCAGCTTGACGTGGTGATCAGCGATGGCCGCCAGCCGATCGGTCGTGGCATCGGCCCGGTGCTGGAAGCCCGCGACG
>CANFYD010000516.1 GCA_947450745.1 Burkholderiales bacterium | reverse complement strand
TGATGGTGAAGCAGTCGCTGCTCAAACAAGCGATCGACTTGCGCCAGTTGAGCGACGCTCGCGGTTTGGGCAAGCGGTGAACGGCAAGCGCTTCACGCTGAGAAACACGGTGCCCTTGGCCGTGCTGACGGCCCTGATCGTCCTGCTGCTGCTGTCCTACCTGGACACGGTGTCACGCGGCCGGGCGCAAGTGCTGGAGCGGGCGCAGCAAGACGCGCTGAGGTGGGCGGACTCGCTCGCCCGCAGTGCCAACTTGGATCTGCAGGAGCGACCCAGCCATACGGCATCCGACCTGAGCATCCTGGCCACCGAGCTGCGCTGCCGCCAAGTCGCCGTGGTGAACCCGCAGGGCCTGGTGCTGCTCTCACATCGCTTGGCCGGACAAGGCCAGCCTGCCGCGCAGGTGTTGGCCGGTTTTGACATGGCGCGGTTTCAGCGCAGCACCAAAAACAGCGCGCCCGACTTGCAAGTCTCGCCGGACGGCTTGCGGGTGACGGTGATGCAGCCCTATTTCATCGGCCGCGACAGCAAGCACCTGCGCGATCTGGAGCGCGGCGTGGTCTTCCTCGACTACGAGCTGGGCTATGAATACGCGCTGATGGAACACGAAGCGAGGCGCCGCCTGCTGCCACAGCTTGGCGTGGTGGTGGGCTTGATGTTGCTGCTCGCCTGGCTGATTCGGGCACGGGTGACGCTGCCGCTGGCCCGGCTTGAGACGGCCAGCCTTCAGTTCGCCGAGCAAGGTGACCTTGGCAAGCCGGTGTCCGAATCAGGGCCGCGCGAGGTCATGCTGCTGGCGCAAAGCTTCAACACCATGACGGCGCGCATCCGGGAGTCGCAGCATGAGCTGGAAAGCAGTCGTGCGCGTCTGGCGGCTATTTTCAACACGGCCATGGACGCCATCATCACCGTCGACATCAAACAACGCATCACCATGGCGAACGCCGCTGCGACACAGATGTTCCGCTGCTCCGCCGATGAATTGATCGGCCAGCCGATCGACCGACTGATTCCGGCGCGGTTGCGCGAAGGCCATGCGGAAATGATTCGACACTTCGGCCAAGCCGGCACCACCAGCCGCCGCATGGGCAAGCTGGCGGTGGTCTACGGCCAGCGTTGCGACGGCGAGGAGTTCCCCGCTGATGCATCCATCTCCCACATCACGGTCGACGGCGAGCAGTTGTTCACCGTGATCCTGCGCGACGTCACCGAACGCAAGCGCGCGGAGGACGAGATTCAAGCCCTCAACAGCGGGCTGGAGTCACTGGTGGAACAGCGCACCGCCAAGCTGCTGGAAACGACCGCCGCGCTCGAAGTCGAGCAGCACAGCTTGCGCATTGCCTCGCAAGAACTGACCGCCATTTTCGACACCGCCTCGGTCGGTATCGTGCTGGTCAGTGGCCGCAAAATCCTGCGTTGCAACCATCGCTTCGAGGAAATATTCGGCTGGCCGGCGGGCGAGTTGATCGGGCAATCCACCCGCGTCTGGTACCCGGATAAAGAAGCCTATGTGCTCGCCGGTGCCGCGATCGAGGCGTCGATCAAGGCCGGACGATTCGAACGGGCCGAGCAACAACTCGTGCGCAAGGACGGTAGCCGGTTCTGGGCCCGTGCCTCGGGCAAGAACTTCTCCCTCGGTGACAACAAGGAAGGTGTGCTGGCGATCTTCGAAGATATCAGCAACGAGCATGAGTCCGCCGAGACCTTGCGCCAGGCCAAGGAACTGGCCGAACACGCGAACAGCGCCAAGAGCTCCTTCCTGGCCAATATGAGCCACGAAATCCGCACCCCGATGAACGCCATCATCGGCATGACCCATCTGGCCCTCAAGACCAGCCTGGACGCCAAGCAGCGGGACTACCTGAACAAGATCCAGATCTCCTCCCGTCATCTGCTGGGCATCATCAACGACATCCTCGACTACTCCAAGATCGAAGCGAACAAGCTTGACTTGGAGGTGATCGACTTCCAGTTGACGACGGTGCTCGACAACTTCTCCAACCTGATTTCCGAGAAAGCGGCGGTCAAGGGGCTGGAGCTGATTTTTGACGTGGCCCGCGATGTGCCGGACCATTTGCTCGGCGACCCGCTGCGGCTGGGCCAGGTGCTGATCAACTATGGCAACAACGCCGTCAAGTTCACCCAAAAAGGGGAAATCAGCCTGCAGGTGCGCAAGCTGGACGAGGACCAAGACCATGTGCGGCTGCGCTTCGAGGTGCGTGACACCGGCATCGGGCTGGATGAGGTGCAGATCGCCGGTCTGTTCCAGCGCTTCCAGCAGGCCGACAGTTCCATCAGCCGGCAGTTTGGCGGCACCGGCCTGGGCCTGTCCATCGTGCGCAAGCTGGTCGAGATGATGGGCGGCGAGGTGGGCGTGGAAAGCCAGCCCGGCGCGGGCTCCACCTTCTGGTTCACCGCTCGCCTGGGCAAGAGCCCGCACCCGACCGCGCTGCTGCCACAACCGATCGATCTGCGGGGCCGGCGAATCTTGGTGGTCGATGACAACGACAGCGCGCGCGCCGTGCTTTGCGATGCGCTGGACAGCCTGGGGCTGACGGTCGACAGCGAGGCCAGCGGCTTGGAGGCGATCGATGCCGTGGCGCGCGCCGAGCGCGAAGCCCAGCCCTTCGAGATCGTCCTGCTCGATTGGCAGATGCCTCAACTCGACGGCCTGGAAACCGGCCGTCGCATTCGGGCGCAAGCGCACGGACAGCTACCGCACCTGATGTTGGTGACCGGCTTTGGCCGGGAAGAAGTGTTGCAGCAAGCGCAACGCGAGCGGTTTGAAGCGGTGATGGTCAAGCCGATCAATGCGTCCATCCTGCTGGACAACCTGATGCGGGTGATGACGGGCAGCAAGTCCCGGCTGGCCGGGCCGGACCTGCCGGAGTTGATGGAAGACCGCCCCGCCCCCGCCGCCCTGATACCGCTGCGTGGCGCACGGGTGCTGCTGGTCGATGACAACGAGATCAACCAGCAGATCGCCAGCGAATTGCTGCGCGATGTCGGGCTGGTGGTGGACATCTGCGGCGACGGCGAACAAGCGGTGCAGGCCGTCAAGGCCCGCCCCTACGCCATGGTGCTGATGGACATGCACATGCCGCGCATGGACGGCCTGACGGCCACGCAGGTGATTCGCACGCACCATGCCATCGAGGCACTGCCCATCGTGGCCATGACCGCCAACGTGATGGAAGCTGACCGCCAGCGCTGCCTGGCCGCCGGCATGAACGACTTCCTGGCCAAACCGGTCGAACCCGCCCTGCTCTATCAGATGGTGGCCCGCTGGATCAAGCCGGCGCTGGTGCGTGCGCCGTTCCCGGCCACGGCGACCCCGGCCTCCGCCGCTGAACCACCGGCGGAGGGCGCCAGAACCTCGGCCGTACTGG
>CANFYD010000515.1 GCA_947450745.1 Burkholderiales bacterium | reverse complement strand
GACGGGTCTTGCTCGATCAGCGCATCGACTCCTTCTTGGAATTGCTGGGCCAGCGCGCCTTCGATGAAGATTTCCTTGCGGGACAGTTTGTCGACGATCTCGAAGCTGCCGCGGTTCAGTTGCAACTCGGGGTTGGCTTTCAAGAACTCACCGGGGCGAGGTTCGGCCACCTGGATGTCAAATTTGACAACACTGAAACTGGGGGAGTTATAGAGCATGTGCATAGGATCTCCTGTCAGTGTCAACTGCGGTCAGGGGCTCCGTTTTCAAGTCTTGATGGCTTGAACCCTCTCCTGACCTGGCTTCATAGTGTCAGAACAAATCGGTTTTCCGCCGATGAGGTTAATTAATTTTGTGCCGCAAGCGCCACAACATCACAGCAGCGGGGCTTGCCTGAAAGTTCGTCATGGCTCATGGCGGCGGCTCCAGCAGTTGCAACTCCCAGCTTCCGGCCAGCGTCTGGCCAAAGATCAGCCGCACCGGCCAATGGCCGCGCGCCGGGTCCAGCCAGACGTCGATGCTGCCGTCGTAGCTTTCCACACCGAGGCGGCGCACATGCAGGGCGGCAGGCAAGCGGCGGCCTGGCAAGTCGAGCGCTTCCAGCCCCAGCACGTCGAACACCAGCTCGCGCGGCGCACCGCGCAGGCCGGCCACTGTCAGCACCACGCTGCTGCCGGCCGCAAAGCGCTGCGGTGCGCCGTCCACCCGCGCCGCCAGTTGCAGCCACCAGCTGAGGCGGTCTTGCGCGCCTGGCGTCAGCGGTGCTTGGGCGGGGCTGGCGGAATAGCTGATCAGCCCCTCGTCACGGCGAAAGTTGGTGGCTTGGGTGTCGCGGCCTCGGCGCTGCTGGGCAAAACGCTCAGGCGCCAGGCCGAGCGCGTCCAGCCTGCCCTGGCTCAGCCAAGCGGGCAAGGTGCGCCCCGCCAATTCGCGCTCCAGCAGCAGGCGGTAGCTGCCATCGTCCGCCAGCTGCCAACTCAAGCGGGCCACGCCTTGCTGGCCGTTTTGCAGCAACAAATAGGACCATTCGCCGGTGGCCGGAACCGACACGGGCGAAGCGCTGGCGACATCGATGAGGGCGGCGCTGGCGCTGGTTTCGGCTGCTGGCCCGGCGGCGTAGCTCGCCGTGGGCTCATCAGCCGGCTTGCCCGGTCGCGGGCTGAGCGTAGCCGGCAAGGGCTGGGCTGCGGGCGGTGGAATGAGCTCTGCAGCTGCTGGGCTTGGGCTGCTGCTGCGCGTTTGCAGCGCAATGGCGCGTCCGGTCGGCGCGTGGTCTGCTGGCTTGGGCGGCGCGACCTCGCCGGACAGCAGCAGCAGCCAGCCATGAGCCAGCAAGGTCAGCGCGGCCGGCCAAGCCCAGGCCCAAGCCCGCAGGCGCAGCCCGGCAGGGCTTGTACCCAGGGTGGCAGCCGCAGCGGCGCTGTGTTTTCTGTCCATCGGACAATGCTGCCACCGCTTTGCCCCCTCAGCCCAATTAGTTCGACTCCGATGAAACTTGCTACTTACCTTGATGGGTCGCGCGACGGCCATTTGCTGCTGGTGTCGCGCGATCTGACGCAGGCCCATTACGCCACCGGCATTGCCACGCGCTTGCAGCAGGTGCTGGACGACTGGGGCTTTTTGTCGCCGCAGTTGGAGGAGATGTCGGTCAGCCTGAACCAGGGCAAGCTGCGCCACGCCTTCAACTTCGACCCCAAGCAGTGCATGGCACCGCTGCCGCGCGCCTACCAATGGGTCGCCGGGTCGGCCTATGCGCAGCACGACAGCCTGTTGCGCGGCGCTGCTCCTGTGGGCGCTGCCGAGCCGCCGCTGGCGCAGGGCGGCAGCGATCGGTTTTCAGGCGCTTGTCAGCCGGCGCGCTTTGCTTCGGAAGCGATGGGCATCGACTTTGGTGCCGGTCTGGCCGTCATCACCGGGGACGTACCGGTGGCGGCCACGCCCGAGCAGGCGCTGGACGGTGTGCGGCTGCTGATGCTGGCGAATGACTGGAGTTTGCGCCAGCTGATGGCGGCCGAGTGGGCGCGTGGCCATGGCTTGATTCAAAGCCGGCCGGCCACCGCCTTCAGCCCGGTGGCGGTGACGCCCGACGAACTGGGCAGCGCTTGGCGCGGCGGTCGGGTCGACCTGAGCTTGCAGACGATGTGGAACGGCCGCAAGGTGGGTCAGTGCGAGACCGGGCCCGACATGACCTTCCACTTTGGTCAGTTGATCGCGCAACTGGCTAAAACGCGACCGCTGGGTGCCGGCACCGTCATCGGCGCGGGGCCGGTCAGCAACAAGGACGCCAACAAGGGTTACAGCTGCATCGCCGAAAAGCGAGCGCTTGAGTCGCTGGCCAGCGGCGTGGCCAAGACCGAGTACATGAAGTTCGGCGACACCGTTCGCATCGAAATGAAGGGGCGCGATGGCCTGAGCCTGTTCGGCGCGATTGATCAGGACGTGGTGGCACTCAGCGACGAGGCGCTCTGATATCTTGGCGGCTTGGCAATTCACGGGAGCGAGCATGCAACGCAGACAGCTGATTCTCATCCCCGCGCTGGCGCTGTGGGCGCCGCTCAGCGGGGCCGCCCTCAACGAGGGCGAGGCGGCGACGGGCATTCGGGCGGCGCTGGAGCGGGGCGCGGTGGCGGCCATCGGCGCTTTGGGCAAGCCGGACGGCTTCATGGGCAACCCGGCCGTGCGGATCGAGCTGCCGGGCTTTTTGAAGGACGCGGCACGACTGCTGCGGGCGACCGGCCAGGGGCGGCGCGTCGATGAATTGTTGACCGCCATGAACCGCGCGGCGGAAGCCGCCGTGCCGGCCGCCAAGCCCCTGCTGGTGGCGGCGGTCAGGAATATGAGCGTTGAAGACGGCTGGCGAATTCTCAAAGGCGGCGAGGACGCGGCGACCCGGTTTTTTGCCGACAAGACGCGCGAACCGCTGACCCGGCAGTTTCTGCCCATCGTCACCCAAGCGACCGAGCGGGTCTCGCTGGCGGAAAAATACAACGCTGTAGCGGGTCAGGCCGCAGGCTTCGGTTTGCTGAAAAAGGAAGACGCCAATATTCAGCAATACGTTACTGCGCGCGCACTGGACGGGCTGTTCCTGCTGATTGCCGAGGAAGAACGCAAGATCCGCAAAGACCCGCTGGGCACCGGCAGCGCCATCCTCAAAAAGGTTTTTGGCGGGCTCGGTTGAGGCGCTTCGGTCCTCGCTCTGGCCGTTGCTTTGGCCTTGCTAGGAGTCTGCGCGGCAGAAGGCGGCGACAAGCGAAAGGCGGCCCCAGCGAGGACAGTTTTTGCCGGATTTGAAGCTTCATAGCTCCGCTATGGGGCGAAAAGACGGTGAAAAATGGACCGCTGCGGCCGCCTTGCAGCCGCCGATCCTTCTGCCGCGCAGACTCCTAGCTG
>CANFYD010000514.1 GCA_947450745.1 Burkholderiales bacterium | reverse complement strand
GCCCCTCCTTTGCGCGCATTGCGCAACCGCGGCATCAGCGCCTTGAATGCTGTTCCTCCCTTGAAACGCTGGTTGACCTCGCGTGCTCTGGGTGCCTGACCTTGTTGAATCCCTGATTGCTCGCTCGATGGAACCTATGAACACTCTGCATTTCAAATCACCGCGGGTAACCCGGTTTGCACCCTTGGCCGCTGCTCTGCTGCTCAGCCTGCCCTTGTTGGCACAGGCCAACGAAGCACTGATCCGCAAGAACCTGACCGAGCGCTTGGCCGGTCTGCCCAAGATTGAAGAAGTACGCCTGAGTGCGATGCCCGGTTTGTGGGAAATCCGCATCGGCAACGAAATCCGCTACACCGATGCCACCGGCAGCTATTTGATCGAGGGCGAGCTGATCGACCTGAAAACGCGCAAAAACCTCACCGAGGAGCGCATGACCAAGATCAACGCGGTGGACTTTGCCAGCTTGCCGCTGAAGGACGCCATCGTCTGGAAGAACGGCAATGGCAAGCGCCGCATCGCCGTCTTTGCCGACCCGAACTGCGGTTATTGCAAGCGTTTCGAGCGCTCGCTGCAAGACGTCAAGGACGTCACCGTCTACACCTTTTTGATCCCTATTCTGGGCGGCGATTCGCCGGACAAGAGCCGATCGATCTGGTGCGCCAAGGACTCTCAGGCCACCTGGATGGCGTGGATGCTGGATGCCAAGGTTCCGGCCAAGCCCACCGCAGCTTGTGACGACGCTGCGATCGAACGCAACTTGGCCCTGTCCAAGCGCATCCATGTGACCGGCACGCCGGCCATCATTCTCGAAGACGGTTCGCGAATCCCGGGTGCGCTGAGCGCCGAGCAACTGGAAAAGCGCTTGCTCGCCGTGGCCGCAGTGCCCGCCCCGGCCCCCGCCAAGCCCTGACGCCGGCCAGCGCCGCAGCCGCTTACTTCTGACCACCCTCTCGGAGCCCGATTTCATGCCCTTTGCCGCCCGTGCTGGCACCCAGTTGCCGGTGCTGCCCCTTGACCCCGTGGCACTGAAGCTCGGTTATGCCGGCTTGGCTCCTTTTGTGCTGGGTGCCTTGCTGGTCTGGTTGATCGGGGACTGGAACCTGGCCGCCCACGCCTTTGTGATGCTGGCCCTGTCGAGCTACGCCGCCATCATCATTTCCTTTCTCGGCGGCATTTACTGGGGTTTGGCCATGCGCTTACCCAATGCCACGCATCAGCCGTTTGTCTGGGGCGTGGTGCCGGGCCTGGTGGCCTGGGTGGCGGTGGTGATGCCGGCTTATGCGGGCCTGGTGCTGCACGGGGTAATGCTGGTGGTGTGTTACCTGGTGGACCGCAAACAATATCCGATCTTGGGTGCGGCGAGCTGGCTGACCCTGCGCTTTCGACTCACCGTGGTGGCGTCGCTCAGCTGCTTCCTGGCGGCGGCGGGCAGCTGACCCCTGATGGCAGATATTCACTACCGAGTCGAGGCCTGGGACACCCAGGCACATTATTTCGACCTGACGCTGACGATTCCGGCACCTGCCGCGTTGCAAGAGGTCAGCCTGCCGGCCTGGATTCCCGGCAGCTATTTGCTGCGCGAATTTGCTCGGCACTTGAGCGGCCTCACTGCCGTGCAGGGCAGCCGCAGCTTGGCCGTGCAGCAGCAAGATAAAGCGACTTGGACCATCGCTTGCAGTGGCCGCGCCGCGCTGGTGCTGCGCTACCGGATTTATGCCTTCGACAACTCGGTGCGTACCGCCTTTCTGGACGCGCATCGAGGCTTCTTCAACGCCAGCAGCCTGTGCTTGCGGGTGCATGGGCGCGAGCAGGACAGCCACAGTCTGACGCTGGCGCGCTTGACCGCAGGCTGGCAGGTCGCCACCTCGATGCCGGCGCTGGGCGAAGGCCAATATGCTGCCGCTAACTTCGACGAATTGGTCGATCACCCGTTCGAGCTGGGGAGTTTCTGGCAGGGCAGTTTTGCGGCCGGCGGCGTCGAGCATCAAGTCGTGGTCAGCGGCGCTTTGCCGGTGTTTGACGGCGCGCGCTTGCTGGCCGACGCGCAGCGCATTTGCGAGGCGCAGATTGCGTTCTGGCACGGCCCACCCGCCAAGCGGCGCGGGCCGGATTTCGGCCTGCCGTTCAAGAGCTATATTTTCTTTCTGAACACGGTGGACGAGGGCTACGGCGGGCTGGAGCATCGCGCCAGCACCGCGCTGATTGCGCCGCGACGCGACCTGCCGCGCCGGGGCTCGCCCGAGCTCAGCGACGGCTATGTGCGCTTGCTGGGGCTGATCAGCCACGAATATTTCCACAGCTGGAACGTCAAACGCCTGAAGCCGGCCAACTTTGCCGCGCTCGATTACAGCCGTGAGAACTACACCGAGCTGCTGTGGTTCTTCGAGGGCTTCACGTCCTATTACGACGACCTGATGCTGGTGCGCTGCGGCCTGATCGACGAGACGCGCTATTTGAAGATGCTGGCCGTCACCGTCACCGGGGTGCTGGCGACACCGGGGCGCAAGGTGCAAAGCTTGGCGCAGTCCAGCTTTGACGCCTGGGTCAAGTACTACCGACCGGACGAAAACACGCCCAACAGCACCATCAGCTATTACGGCAAGGGCTCGCTGCTGGCCTTGGCGCTGGATTTGAGCTTGCGTGCAAGCAGCAAGGCGGGCGCGGCCTGCTGCCTGGGCGATTTGATGCGCGGGCTATGGCAGCGTTTTGACGGCGGCCCGGTCACCGAGTCCGACATCTTTGCCTTGCTGGCCGAGCTGGGCGGGTCCGAGCTGGCGCTGGAAGCCAGCCAGTGGGTGCACGGCACGGCCGATCTGCCGCTGCCGCGTTTGCTCGAGCAAGTGGGCGTGCACTGGCAGCATGGTCAAGCCACGCTGGCGCAGCGCTTGGGCTTGCGGGTCAGCGAGACGCCGATGACCGGTGTGCTGGTCAAGCAGGTGCTGGCCGGGTCGTTGGCGCTGGCCGCCGGCCTGTGCGGGGGCGACGAGTTGCTGGCCTGCAATGACTGGCGCGTGCGCCGTCTGGACGACGCGCTGCTGACGCTGGCCCCGGAGCAGAACGAGCTGCGTTGGCTGGTCTCGCGCGATCAGCGTTTGCTCAGCTTTACCGTCGTGCTGCCGCAGGCTTCCGGCGAGCCGTCGGGAGCTCCGATATCGCTGGCTCCGGCCGACAAGGCTTCGGCGCGACTGGCCAGCCTGCGCCGGGCATGGTTGCTGACCGGCTGAGCTCAGCAGCCAAGCCGCACCATCGGCGACGGGCTTGGAGATGGGCGCTGGTGCTGCTGGTATTGCCGGTGTTGCTACTGCATGTTTGGTTGGCCGATGCAGTCTATGAATTGCGGCAAAGCTGGCGCGAGGTGGCTCCCATGCCCCCGAGGTTGGCCGTTGCCTTT
>CANFYD010000513.1 GCA_947450745.1 Burkholderiales bacterium | reverse complement strand
TGGGTGGCGGGCGCTGCGCTGGTGTCCAAAGAGTTGCTGTTCCGCTACATGCTGGCGGTGGCCAAGCGGGTCAAGTCCAGCCTGCTGGTGGCCAACGCCTGGCATGCCCGCTCGGACGCGGCGTCATCGCTGGTGGTGGGCATCGGCATCATCGGCAATCTGGCCGGCTACCCGATCCTGGACCCGATTGCCGCATTGATCGTTGGCTTCATGGTCAGCAAAATGGGCTGGAGCTTTGGCTGGGACGCGCTGCATGACTTGATGGACCGGGCCGTTGATGAGCAAGAGGTCGAGGCGATACGCCTGACGCTGAGCGAAACCCCCGGCGTGCAAAACGTGCACGACCTGCGCACCCGCAAGATGGGCGACATGATCGTGGTCGATGCCCACCTGGAAGTGGACGCCGCCATCAGCGTGGAAGCCGGCCACGACATCGCCGTCGTCGCCCGCCACCGCGTGCTGCAGCGCCACCGCGTACTCAACCTGATGACCCATGTCGACCCCTGGCACCGCCCGGATCTGGATCATGCGGCCAAATAGGTGTTTGCGGCGGGGCGCAGAGTGCAGGTTCAAGGGCAGGCCAAGCTGTCACGGTAAGGCTGCAACGATTCGCTCACGGCGCTGAGCAGGTCTCTTTTCATGTCCGCTCGGGTCAGTTTTTCCTCTGCGGCGAGCAGGGCGAGATCGATGCCGACGCCGATGGTCAGACCCATGCCGAGGCCTATCGCTGCACCGGCCAAGGTGCCGATGCCCGGCGCAATCACCGTGCCGATGGTGGCACCGGCCGCAGCTGCAGCCGTTTTGCCAGCGGCTTTTTTGGCCATGGCCTTGGCCAGTACTTTGGCGGCCGATTTCATGCTGGCCTTGCCGATCGCCTTGGCACTCAGTTTGGCGGCAAAGCTGGCGGAAATTGCGCCGGCCACCAATCCCGCACCGGCACCGCTGGCCAAGCGGACCTGATAGCCGTCGAGCGCCGTCGCCCAGGGGAGAGTCGTGGGGGTGGGGTTGGCTCGCTTGCAGTCCATCGGTGCCAGCAGCAGTCGATTTTGTGACAGCAGGGCCAGCGCACGGCTGCGGGTATCGGTCAGCTGACTCCATTGCAGCGCGTAGTCCGCCTGCACGCCGTTCAACAGCGCGAGTGCCTCCGGTTTGGCCAGCACCGATTGCTGGAACTGGGTCTGCAGCAGGTCTTCGATGTCGCCGGTCAGCAGCGCCGCCAATCGCGCCCATTCGGCACCCAGGCTGAAGTACCAATCCAGGTATTGATCGACATCGCGCTCGGCGAGCACTTCCAGCGAGGTCAGTTTGCGGCAGGCCGCACCTTGGTAGGTTTGCAGCCGCGTCAGGCTGTCCGCTAGCAAGGTATTCAGCAACTGGCTGCTGCCAACCCGGTAGGCGACGCCGCCGATCAGATCGCAGGCTGGCTGCGGGGTGAGGGCGAACGGGCTGTCCTGGCTGCGCAGGCGCTGGTCGAGCGTGCCGAGCCACTGGAACAGCAGCAGCAGGGCAAGCGTGCCCACGGCCGTCCAACTGGCAACGCGCGCCGTCGTCACTGGCGGCGGCGACTCGTCTGCCGTCAACGGCTCACCGAAGGTGCGGCGGATCTCGGCCCGGGGCAGTGACAAGCCCGACAAGCTCAGCGCCAGGTGGCTGAAGACCGAGATCGGTGCCATCACCAGCACCAGCAGTAAACGCCAGGAAGAGGTTTGCGGGTCCGAGTGGATGCCAGCGTCCGACTCGGTGTTGGCGTCAGCGTTGTTGGCCGAAGTGGCGGGCGGATGGACTGGCGAGTTGAAATGCTGGTCCAGCGCTTCAATCGAGGCTTGCCCCCAGGCACCCGCATCAAGCGCCCATTTGATACTGCCGGACGGCGTCTGTGCCCACCCGCTTTGCAGGGCGTGGATACGGTCTGCATAGGCTTGGGTCGGTGGCTCAGCCAGTTGGTAGCGCGCCAGCACCCAAATGACGACGAGCAGGGCGGTCAGCAGCCCTTGAGTGGCCCAGAACGACCAACGCAGCGCATAGACGCGGGCAGTGAACTGGCCTGCGAAGCGGACGCTGAAGGCCGCATGCAGCAGCTGAAACAGCACAGGTGCCAGGCCGAGCAACAGCCATTCCAGCGAACCGAAAAAGACGCTTTGCAGCAGGCTGGCCGCGCTCAGGCCCAGGGCCAGCAGCGCGCGCAGAAAAATCCCCAAGCTGCGCCGGCTGCCCCAGCGGTGCAAGCCGCGGCCGGGCTGAAATTGTTGCAGTCGGATCAAGCGCTGAATGCTGGCCTGATGCCAGAGCGCCGCCGCCATCGGCAGCGCCAGCAGCGCGCTGCAAAGACCCAGGCCGAGCGCATTCAGCTGCGTCACCTGCGTGGCGGCCGCTGCGAACAAGCCGAGGAAGACGTAGCTCGCCAGCAGGCCACGCCAGCCCATGTGCTGTTGCAGAGTTTTTTGTGGGGATGATGGATCGGTCATGGCGTGGGTTTGACGCTGGATTGCAACACAAGCTGTTGGGATTGCAGGTGAATGGTGCCCGCCAGCCCCTCCGGTTTGGCGCTACCGATTGCCCATGGCGCGCTGACTTGTTTGGAATTTTTTTTGGAAACGAGCTTGAGCTTTATCGCTCGGCCTACGGGAATGTCCTTGGTTCACTAAACATTCATTTGGGGCAATATTCGGGCATAGTTATGTATGAATGATTTTTTGCCATCGGCGATGTCTGCCATAGCAATTGCCGCTGAAGCGGCCGTTGCCTTGCAAGGCCCGTCGTCCCAATCCGGAAGGAAAGTCTGTGAGTTCTGAAATCAAGCCGTCGGGCCGGCTGCTCAAGGCACCTGAGAATTTTCTCGATCCGGCCGGCGTGCGGCGCGTTTTTACCGAGGCAAAAGCTGGCCGGCGTGGTTTTATCCGCAGTGCTTTTGCGGCAGCTACGACGGCGGCTGCGGCGGGTAGCGCGCTAGTGGCTTCACCGCTGGCTCGCGCCACCTCGAACCCGGTGTTGCCGGGTGAGGGCGATGTGAACATCCTGACGCTGCCCGAGCACACGCAGGGCCTGGGTCAACCGGTAGCGACCGATGGCTACGGCAAACCGTCCAAGTTCGAGGTCAATGTGCAGCGCCGGCAAAGCCCGGGGCTGACGCAAACGCAACAGTCGTCGGTGTCGTTCGCGCCGCTGCAATCGCTGTTTGGCATCGTGACGCCGAGCGGCCTGCATTTCGAGCGCCATCACCAGGGTTGGTGGGACATCGACCCGTCCAAGCACCGTTTGATGATCAATGGGTCGGACGCTTCGATGCTGAAGCGGGCGATGGTGTTCACGATGGACGAGCTGATGCGCTTGCCGTCGGTGTCGCGCTTTCACTTCATCGAATGCGGGGCCAATTCCGGCATGGAATGGGGCAATGTGGCGG
>CANFYD010000512.1 GCA_947450745.1 Burkholderiales bacterium | reverse complement strand
GTCTTCGGCCTTGACTTGGCCGGTGACGCAGGCCGCAGCCTTGTCGGCGGCTGTTTCTTCAATCGTCTGGTACGGGCTGATGTGGGAGTCGATACGGCCGGGCAGGTCGACCGAGCTGGAATCGAGCTCGAACCAGCCTTCCGCTGTCGGGTCATTGGTGCGGCGCATGAAGGCGGTGCCGCGCACATCGGTGATGCTCTCGATGGGCTGGCGGGCGGCCAGGCGGTGGGCGATCTCGATGATGGCGCGCTCGGCATTGCCGTACAGCAGCAAATCGGCTTTCGAGTCCACCAGCACCGAGCGGCGGACTTTGTCTTGCCAGTAGTCGTAATGGGCAATGCGGCGCAGCGACGCTTCGATGCCGCCGATGATGATGGGGACGTCGTTCCAGGCTTCTTTGCAGCGCTGGGTGTAGACCAGCGTGGCGCGGTCCGGGCGCTTGCCGGCCAGGCCGCCGGGGGTGTAGGCGTCGTCGCTGCGTATTTTGCGGTCAGCGGTGTAGCGGTTGATCATCGAATCCATATTGCCGGCCGCAACGCCGAAGAACAGGTTCGGTTTGCCCAAGCTCTTGAACGCATCGACCGACTGCCAATCCGGCTGCGCGATGATGCCGACCCGAAAGCCCTGCGCCTCCAGCGTGCGGCCGATCACGGCCATGCCGAAGCTCGGGTGGTCCACATAGGCATCGCCGGTGACGATGATGATGTCGCAAGAGTCCCAGCCCAGTTTGTCCATCTCGGCGCGGTTGATCGGCAGAAAAGGAGCCGGGCCGAAGCGCTTGGCCCAGAACGGGCGATAGGACGTCAAGGCCTTGGCACCGGAGGCCCCGTGGCTGTTGCCGCCGATGCTGCCGACGGCTTTCGCGGCCTTCGGCGCTTTTGGCACTTTGGCTGCGTTTTCCACTGGGGGTGCTGGCTGGACTTGCGAGATGGTTTGGGCGGACACGGCGGGCTTTTCTGAAGTGCAACCCGCTATTGTCTCTTGCCTTGGTGTGCAGCCACCGATCAACCGGCCTTCTTGCGGGTCATTGCGGGTCATTGTGTGGCTTTGTGCGCCGCCCCTGTGGGGCAAACGGCGACTTGGCCCAGCCGCGTGACCTCCGCCTCGGTCATCGGGGGCAGCAGTGCCGTCCCTGCATAGGCCAGGCTGGTCAGGAAGCCATTGACGGCCGCTTGCCCGACTTCCATCAAGTCAAAAGCGCTCGGGTCCATCACCCACAGCTGCAGCAAACCATCCACCAAGGCGACCAAGGCCACACCGGCGATCGCGCAATTGAGACCGGCCGGCAGCAAGCCGATCGCTTTGGCGCGTTCGAACGCGGCGCGGTTCTGTTCGCTCCAACCGCGTCGCGAGTCCAGCTTGCGCTGCTGCAAGGCCTGCATCTCACCGCTGTATTCGACCTTTTGCATTGCGATGTCAAAAACTCGCCGGGTGCGCTCGTTATGCACCGTCGAATAAAAGACGTTGATCAAGCCCCAGCGCAATTCCGCGAGGCTCAGCACCTCGGCGGGGGTTTCGTGCAGATTCATGCCTTCTTCGAGCGGCATGATGGCGCGCTCCATCATGGCTTCGAAGAGCTCGGCTTTGTCCTTGAAATGCCAGTAGATAGCGCCGCGCGTGACGCCGGCTGCTTGTGCAATATCTTGCAGCGAGCAATGCGATACACCGCGCTGCTGGAACAGTTGCTCGGCCGCGTCCAGCAGCCCCATACGCGTCTCTTGCGCTTCTTGCTTCGTTTTTCTCACCATCGTGGGGCTATATTACGTCACAAACATACATTCGCGAATGTATGTTTATACTGATCCCATACTTTCAACCAATACCGGGTCGATTGCAGCGCTCTACCGGGCGCTGTAGGCGATTCGAACACCCAATGCCAAGTCCCTCCGAACGCCACTCTCAGGCCCGCTGCGCCAAAAGCTTGCTGACTTTGAAGCCTGAAAACGTCGGCGACGCGCCGCAATCCATTGGCCGCAGTGCCCGTGCTTTGTATTTGATCCCCTTGATGATCGCCGTCGCTGCTGCGTTGACCGCCTGTGGCGGAGCCGACAAGGCGGCTGCTGCCGGTCCCGCAGGCGGTATGCCGCCGCCGGCCCAAGTGGGCGTCATCAAGGTGGAGATGCAGACGGTCGGTTTGCAGACGGAGTTGCCCGGCCGGGTCGAAGCCTTGCGCACAGCGCAGGTGCGCGCCCGGGTCAACGGCGTCGTGTTGAAGCGTTTGTTCACTGAAGGGGCCGAAGTCAAAGCCGGCCAAGCGCTGTTCCAGATCGATGCTGCTCCTTATCAAGCGGCGTACGAGAGCGCGCTGGCCCAGATGGCCAAGGCCCAGGCCAATCTGAGCCAAGCTGCCGCCCAGGCCGAGCGCAACAAGCCCCTGGTTGAAGCCAAGGCCATCAGCCAGCAGGAATATCTGGTCGCGGTGGCTGCCGCCAAGCAGGCCGAGGCCGACGTGGCCGGTGCCCGTGCCGCCATCCAGACCGCCAAGTTGAACGTCGATTACGCCGCCGTCACCGCACCCATCTCCGGCCGCATCGGCCGGGCGCTGGTGACCGAAGGCGCGCTGGTCAGCGCGGCCGAGGCGACGCAGTTGGCGCTGATTCAACAAACCTCGTCCGTCTACGTCAACTTCACCCAATCGGTCAACGAGGTGCAGCAACTGCGCCGCTCGCTGGCACAGGGGCAGTTGCGCAGCGCGGGTGCGAATGCCGCCCAAGTGCGCATCGTGCTGGACGACGGCAACGAGCTGGCGCGGTCAGGCAAGCTGCTGTTCACCGACCTGAGCGTAGATGCCAGCTCGGGCCAAGTGACTTTGCGCGCCGAGGTGCCCAACACCGACGGCAATCTGTTGCCGGGCCAATATGTACGAGTGCGGCTGAGCCAAGCCGAGCAGCCTTTGGCGGTGCTGTTGCCGCAGCAAGCGGTCACACGTTCGGCGACCGGTGACACGGTGCTGGTCGTCGGTGCCGACAACAAACCGGTCAAGCGGCAGATCAAGATTGCCCAAGCCCAGGGCAACCAATGGCTGGTGCAAGACGGCTTGAAGCCGGGCGAGCAGGTCATCGTCGATGGTTTCCAGAAGATGTTTGTGCCCGGCGCGCCCGTCAAGCCGGTCGCCTGGAGCCCGGCAGCGTCCGCCGCCACACCTGCCGCCGCGACCGCGTCCGCACGGTAAGGAGCGCGCAACATGGCTCAATTTTTTATTGATCGGCCGATCTTCGCGTGGGTAATTGCGCTCTTCATCATGGTGATGGGCGGCGTGGCGGTGACGCAATTGCCGATTGCGCAATACCCGCCGGTGGCACCGCCAGCGATTGTCATCAACGCTGTTTACCCCGGGGCTTCCGCGAAAACGCTGGAAGACAGCGTCTTGAGCGTCATCGAGCGCGAAATGAATGGTGCGCCCGGTC
>CANFYD010000511.1 GCA_947450745.1 Burkholderiales bacterium | reverse complement strand
GGCCGAAGTCAATTCCAGCGCGGCGGCGCTGACGGCGGCCTCCGAGCAGGTGTCGGCCACGGCGCAGTCGCTGTCGCAGGCGGCCAGCGAGCAGGCCGCGGGCGTCGAGGAGACCAGCGCATCGCTCGAGCAGATGACCGCCTCGATCGCGCAGAACACCGAGAACGCCAAGGTCACCGACGCGATGGCCCTGAAGGCAGCCAGCGAGGCGACCGAGGGCGGCTTGGCGGTCAAGGCGACGGTGGTGGCGATGAAGCAGATCGCGCAAAAGATCACCATCATCGACGACATCGCCTACCAGACCAATTTGCTGGCGCTGAACGCCGCCATCGAGGCAGCGCGGGCCGGCGAGCATGGCAAGGGCTTTGCGGTGGTCGCAGCCGAGGTGCGCAAGCTGGCCGAGCGCAGCCAGTTGGCCGCGCAGGAAATCGGCCAAGTGGCCAGCAACTCGGTGGAACTGGCCGAGCGCGCCGGCCGCCTGCTCGACAGCATGGTGCCCAGCATCAAGAAGACGTCCGATCTGGTGCAGGAGATCACCGCCGCGTCCGAGGAGCAAGCCTCCGGCGTCGGCCAGATCAACGCGGCGGTCAGCCAGTTGAGCCAGACCACGCAGCAGAACGCGTCCAGCTCCGAAGAGCTGGCCGGCACCAGCGAAGAGATGAGCAGCCAGGCCGAGCAATTGCAGCAGACGATGAGCTTCTTCAAGCTCGGCGGCGAGTCTGCTCGGGCAGCGGCACCGCGTCGTGCGAGCGAAGCCTCGCGCGGTGCAGGCCCAGCCGCCGGTGCCAAACCCGGTGCCAAGCGCGGTGGATCGCCATCGGCCCGCAGCAGCGCCGCAGCCTTCAGCAACACGGCGGCGGTGGATGAATCGATGTTCAGCAAGTTCTGAGTCGACCCAGTTGACGCAGCCCGGCTTGGTGATGACAACCTTTGGTTCGGTACTGCTGATCGAGGACAGCACGGTACAACGCCAGCACGCTGCCGAGCTGTGTCGCGAACTGGGCTTCACCGCGATTCACGAAGCGGGTGATGGCGTGGAGGCCTTGCGGATACTGGCGCAGCTGCCCGCCGCCCCCGGCTTGCTGCTGCTGGACCTGGAAATGCCCGGCATGGACGGCATCGAGTTGCTGGAACAGTTGCGCCAGCGCGAGGTCAAGCTGCCCATCGTGCTGGTGTCCAGCCGTGAAAAAGTCTTGCTCGATGCCGTCTGGGCAATGGGCTGTGACCTGGGCTTGCAGGTGCTGGCAGCGCTGCACAAACCGCTGCAACCTGAGGCGCTGCGCGCCGCTTTAGCGTTGATCCAGCCGGCCGCTGCCACGCCGCCGCTGCCGTTGCCGCGTGCTGTGTCCGCCAGGTCGGCATTGGCGCTGAATGCGGCGATGCTGAGCGCCGCCCTGGTGGCTGGCGACATCTTTGTGCACTACCAGCCCAAGGTCGATATCCGCACCGGCATCGTCCGCGGGGTCGAGGCGCTGGCGCGCTGGCGGCACGCGGAGCTGGGGCTGGTGCCCCCGGATCAGTTCGTGGCCTTGGCCGAGCGCGAAGGCCTGATCCTGCCGCTGACGCTGCAAGTGATGACGCAGGCATTTCAACAAGCCGAGCGCTGGAATCAACGCGGCTTGCGCTTGTCGATGGCGGTCAACTTGTCGTCGCGGGTGCTGGATCAACCGGCCATCGTGCAGCAAATTTCAGACTTGGCGACGACTTGCAGCCTGCGCAGCGACCAAATCGTGCTGGAGCTCACCGAAGGCGCGGTGGTCAGCCCGCTGGGGCCGTCGCTCAGCGTGCTGATGCGCTTGCGCTTGCGCGGCTTTGGCCTGTCCATCGACGACTACGGCACCGGCTTTTCGTCGATGCAGCAGTTGGCGCGGATTCCGTTCACCGAGCTGAAAATCGACCGCTCCTTTGTGCACGGCGCGCATTCCCGCCACAGCCTGCGAGTGATCCTGCGTTCTGCGCTGGAGTTGGCGCGCCAGCTCGACCTGGTCTGCGTCGCCGAAGGCATCGAAACCCTTGAGGACTGGCAGCTCTTGCAGGAGTTCGGTTGCACCGCCGGCCAAGGCTGGCTGATCGCCAAGCCGATGGCGGGCGAGGCCTTGCAGGGTTGGCTGAAAGACCACCGAAAAAGCTTGCAGACGCTGCATGAACGAGCGTCCGGCCCGCAAAGCTCGGGACCGCGAAGAAATTGAACCCTATTCCCCATGAATGAAATCACAGATCAAGAATTCACCCGCTTCCAGCGTTTCATTTACGAAGAGGCCGGCATTTCCTTGTCGGCCAGCAAAAAGGCACTGGTGTGCGGTCGCCTGTCCTCCCGTCTGAAGGCTCGCCAGTTGGAGAGTTTCAGCGCCTATTTCGAGTTGTTGGCCAGCGGACAGGAAACCAAGGAGGTGCAGATTGCGGTCGATCTGCTGACTACCAATGAAACCTATTTCTTCCGCGAGCCCAAGCACTTCGAGCTGTTGCGGGAGCTGGCGCTGGCCGCGCCGGTGCGCGCGCAGCCGTTCCGGATCTGGAGTGCGGCCAGCTCGTCCGGCGAGGAGGCCTACAGCATGGCCATGGTGCTGGCCGACTGCCTGCCGGGCCGGCCGTTCGAGGTGGTCGGGTCGGACATCAGCCTGCGCGTGCTGGACAAGGCCCGCGCCGGCCATTACTCGCAGCAACGCGCACTGCATATTCCGCCCGCTTACCTGAAACGCTTTTGTCTCAAAGGCCAGGGCGAACACGACGGCACGCTGTTGATCGAGCGCAGCTTGCGCCAGCAGGTGAAGTTCCATCAAGTGAACCTGAACACCGCGCTGCCCGAGCTGGGCAGCTTTGACGTGATCTTCCTGCGCAACGTGATGATTTACTTCAACGGCGAGACCAAACGCCAGGTGGTGCAGCGCGTGCTGACGGCGCTCAAACCCGGCGGCTGCTTTTGCATCGGCCACTCAGAAAGCCTGCACGAAATCAACTCCGCCGTGGTCCAGGTGGCCCCGTCCGTCTACCGCAAGCCAGTGGTCGGTGAGTTGCCGGCCGGGGCGCGTCGATGAGCGACATCAAGGTCATGATCGTCGACGACTCCGCTGTCGTGCGACAAGTGCTGGTGGCGATGTTGAACGCCGCGCCCGGCATCGAGGTGCAATGCGCGGTGGCCGACCCGCTGCTGGCGATCGAGCGCTTGAAGCGGGCCTGGCCCGATGTGATCGTGCTGGATGTGGAGATGCCGCGCATGGACGGCATCACCTTCCTGAAAAAGATCATGCAGGAGCGCCCGACGCCGGTCGTCATTTGCTCCACGCTGACCGACAAGGGGGCCAAGACGACGCTGGAGGCGCTGGCCTCCGGCGCGGTGGCGGTGGTGGCCAAGCCCAAGCTGGGCTTGAAGCAGTTTCTTGTCGATGCGACGGAAGAGTTGGTGGCGACCGTGCGCG
>CANFYD010000510.1 GCA_947450745.1 Burkholderiales bacterium | reverse complement strand
TCGACCGCCACCTGGAACTCGCCGCCGTCATCGGCTTGGCTGATCAAGCGCAAATAGTCTTCAAAGCTGCTCAAGCCCAGGCGCTGTATGCGCCCCGCCAGCCGCGATGAAATCAGCGGCTTTTTGCTGTCTGAAAACGACAGGCCGATGGCGCTGTGCATCAAGCCGGCAATGTCGTGAAAGGTGCTGTCGCTCAAGTCCTGCATGGCGGCGGCACCCCGCTCAGGCGGCTGCGGCCGACATGGCCGTAGCTGCTGCTGACGATGAAGCTGAGGGTGAAGCTTGGCCACCTTGCGACAGTTGCGCCGATTCGCACAGCTCGGTCATTTCGTCCACATCAAAAGCCCGGTCGGGGGCCAGGATGATGACAAAGCGCTGCCCCACCTTGCCCATGCCGCTGATGAAATCGCGCCGCACGGCGGTGCCAAAGTTCGGCGGCTGCTCGATCTCGTCGGCGGCAATCTCGATCACCGCGCTGACGCTGTCCACCAGCAGGCCCAGCTCGATGCGCTCGCCGCCTCGCAGTGCATCAAAAATGACGATGCAGCTCTTTTTCGTCACCGTGGCGGGCGGGTGGTTGAAGCGCGCATGCAGGTCGATCACCGGCACCACCGCGCCGCGCAGGTTGATGACGCCGCGCACAAAGCCCGGCATCAAGGGCAGCTGCGTCATCGGACCGTATTGGATGATCTCGCGCACGGTGCGGATGTCCATCGCGAACACTTCTTCGCCGAGCGTGAAGGTCAGGTACTGCGTCCGTGCTGCGGGGCCTGAGGGTGCGGTGTGGCTGGTGGTCATGACAATCTCCTGCGCATGCTCAATAAGGGCGGAAGTTGCCATTGCCACCGAGGTGACCGCTCAGCTGACCGCCACGGCCCGCACCGGACGAACCGGCGGGCAAGCGCTGACCCGGCGCGGCGTTGACCTTGCGGCGCGCCGGCTCATTGGCCTCGCCACGGCCGCGCCGCGTCGGCGCTTGCTCGCCGCCGAGCTTGAAGAAGGCCACCGACTGCTGCAACTGCTCGGCCTGGCCGGACAACTCTTCCGAGGTAGCGGCCAGTTCTTCTGACGCGCTCGCGTTCTGCTGTGTCGCCTTGCTGAGCTGCGACATCGCGCCGCCAATTTGCGAGACCGACTGGCTCTGCTCTTGCGAAGCGGCGGCAATTTCCTGCACCAGCTCCGAGGTTTTCTGGATCGACGGCACGATCTCGTCCAGCAACTTGCCGGCCCGCTCGGCGGTGGACACGCTGTTGTCCGCCAAGTCGCTGATCTCCTTGGCAGCCTCCTGGCTGCGCTCGGCCAGTTTGCGCACCTCGGCGGCCACTACGGCAAAGCCCTTGCCATGTTCGCCGGCCCGGGCTGCCTCGATGGCGGCGTTCAAGGCAAGCAGATTGGTCTGGTAGGCAATGTCGTCGATGATGCCGATCTTCTGGGCGATCTGCTTCATCGCGGACACCGTCAATGTGACCGCTTGGCCGCCGTCACCGGCCTCCTTGCTGGCCTTGGTGGCCATGCCGTTGGTGACCTTGGCGTTGTCGCTGTTCTGGCTGATCGAGGCGGACATCACGTCGATCGACGCGGTGGTTTCCTCCACGCTGGAGGCCTGCTCGCTGGCCGCTTGCGAGAGCGATTGCGCGGTGGCGCTGACCTGATTGGCCGCGCCGGTCAGGGCGTCGGCAGCGGAGCGCACTTCCACCAAGGTATTGGCCAATTTCTCCACCGTGTTGTTGACGACGGTCTTCAGCTCGGCGAACGAGCCCTGGTAACTGCCCTCCACTTCCAGCGTCAGGTCGCCGCCTTCCATCGCGCGCAGCACGTTTTGCACCTCTTGCAGCGGTGTGACGATGGCGTCCAGCGTGTCGTTGAAGCCCGTCACGATCTTGCGGAAGTCGCCCTCATGTTTGCTGGCGTCGGCGCGGATGTCGAGCCGGCCTTCGACCGCCGCCTTGACCTGCAAATCGACATCCGCCACCAAGCCGCTGACCGCCGCGATGGCGCGGTTCAGGTTGATCTTGGCTTGGTCGAACACGCCCTCGGCATTGCGGGTGATGCGCTGTGTCATGTCACCGGCAGCCAAGGCGCTCAAGCCCCGGCCGACGTCGTCCAGAATGTCCGAGAGCTTCTGGCTGGTGGCGTTGGCGTCGTCCTTGACCTGGCCGAACGTGCCGCTGTAGTCGCGCGTGATGCGTTGCGACAGTTCGCCCACTGCCAGCGCGCCAAAAACCCGGCCCACATCGCCAAAGATCACCGCCGTCGTCTCCATCAACTGGTTGACGCCCTCGCACAGCGACTTGATCGGGCCGATCTTGCCCTCCAGCGGAATGCGCTGGCTCAGGTCGCCCTGCTTGGCCGCTGCCGTCACCAATTGCGCTTGCTCGACCGCCTGCGTCAGCATCTGGGCGGCGTTGATCTGCGCGGTCAGGTCGGAGGCGATCTTGACCACCTTCACCACCCGGCCCATTTCGTCCTTGATGGGCGCGTAGACCGCCTGAATCCAGACCTCTTGTCCGCTTTTGGTGATGCGCTTGAAGACTTCGTTCTGCGCCTTGCCGTCGCGCAGGTCTTGCCAGAACTGCTGGTAGGCCGGCGTCATCGTGTAGGCAGGCTCCACGAAGATGCGGTGGTGGCGGCCCACCACTTCCTGGCTCTGGTAGCCCATCAGTTGCAGGAACTTGGCGTTGGCGCTGAGGACTTCACCGTCGAGCTTGAACTCGATGTAGGCGTAAGAGCTGTCGATGGCGGCGAGGATGCCGCGTGCATTTTGGCGCTCGATCTCGGCGGCGGTGATGTCGTAGCGCACGCCGAGGTATTTCATCGGCTTGCCGTTTTCACCCAGCACCGGCGCAATCACCGCATCGACGTAGTACGGCGTGCCGTCCTTGGCTCGGTTCTTGATCACGCCGCGGAAGATTTCGCCGCGCCCGATGGTGGACCAAAGCGCCTTGAAGGTCTCCTTGGGCATGTCCGGGTGGCGGGTGGTGTTGTGCGGCCGGCCGATCAACTCGGCCCGGCTGTACTTGGAAACCTCGATGAACTTCTCGTTGATCGACAGGATGTCGCCCTTTTTGTCCGACTCCGACACGATGCTGGTCACATTCATGATCTCGGTGCGCACCTTCAGCTCCGCCTCGACCTCATCCAACCGGGCCTTGACCTGGGCCAGCGTGGCCTCGCTGTCTTGCACGGCGGCCTCGGATTTTTGCAGTTGCTCGGCGGCGGACTGCAGCTCTGCACCAGCGAAGAGGCGCGTCAGCCATGAGTGTTTGTTGTCGTTCACGATGTTTGTCCTTGCTGTGAGGCGTTGCTGGAACTGTTGACGTTGTTGGCGTTGTTTTGCGTGCTGGCGGCGTTGCTGCGTAGCGCGCGCTGGCTCAGGGGCGGGGCATCACTGGCCAATTGACCGAGTGAATTGACGTCGAAGATCAAGGCGATTTCGCCGGTC
>CANFYD010000509.1 GCA_947450745.1 Burkholderiales bacterium | reverse complement strand
AGAACGTCGCGCTGATGCTGCAACTGAACGGAGTGAGCCGGCGCGAATCGACCCGGCGCGCCAAGGACCTGCTCGGTTATCTGGAGATTGCGCACCGCGCAGATTCATTGCCGGCGCAGATGTCCGGCGGCGAGCAGCAACGTGTGGCCATCGGCCGTGCCCTGGCCAACGAGCCGGCGCTGATCCTGGCCGACGAGCCGACGGCGGCGCTCGACACCCAGCGCGGCACCAAAGTGATGGCGATGCTGCGCGAAATCGCCCGCGAACGCCGCTCGGCTGTCATCGCCGTCACCCATGACCACCGCATGATCGAAGGCTTCGACACGGTTTATCACCTCGACGACGGGCAGTTGGCGCGGGTGGACCACCACGCGCAGCAGGACGCTGGCTTCGTGACGGGAGCGGCAGCGGCAGCGGCAGCGGCAGCAAGGTAAGTCGTCACGCTTGGCGGTAGAAGCCGGTTGCGAGCGCTCTACTTTGGCGCTGTCGCCGTGCCCGCAGCACTTGTGGCCTGTGCGTGGGCCGCCTTGCAGCCGCCGATCATTCTGCCGACCAGGCTGCTGAGGTCAGCGCTCCACCCATTCGCGGCTGGCCTTGCCGATGGATTGGGCCAGGCGCTGCAGGGCGGGGACGAAGCGGGTTTCCAGGTCATGCGACGACACGGCGGACTTGGGGAACACCATGTTGACGGCGGCCAGCAGCCGCGTGCCGGCAAAGACGGGCCAGGCGATGGCCGCGAAATCGGCCTCACGTATCCATTCGCCGTCGTTGTAGGCGTAGCCGCGCTGCTGGGTGTCGCGCAGCATCTCCGCCACGGCCGCGCGGTCGCGCGCCAAATCGCCCCAGTTGTCGGCGCGGCCGCGCAGCAGGTCCAGCAAGGCTTCGCGCTCCACCTCATCGCAGGCCGCCAGATAGGCTCGGCCGGCAGCGGTGACCAGCAGCGGCAGCTTCTCGCCGATCATGGCGCGGTGCTGGGACAGCACGCTCCAGCGGTGGGTCGATTCACGCACCACCATGAAGCCGGCCTCGGCGGTGCTCAGGTCGCAGGGCCAGACCAGCTCGCGCACGGACACCTGCATCAGCGGCGAGGCCACCTGACTGACCCAGGCCTCGTCCTCGAAACCTTCGCTGAGGCGACGCACCTCGAAGGTCAGGTAGTACTGCCCATCGCGTTCGCCCTGACGCACAAAGCCCTGCAAGCGCAGCGTTTCAAGCAGCCGCTTGGTGGTGGTGCGGTCAAGTGCGCAGGCGCGCGCCAGTTCGGTGGTCGAGGCGATGCCGCCGGCTTGCCGGTTCAGGGCTTTCAGCACCTCCAGCCCACGCGTCAGGCCGCGCACTTCCTTGTATTGCGGGGTGGTGGTGGGGGCCGGTTTACGCATTTGTGTCCTCTACTTGGTAGTAACCCGCAATAAAACGTGCACTGAGTGCACGCAGTTTACGTATTGATCCAAGGCAAAGACACTTCAATCTTCATCAATTGGACTTGCAAAGATCGTTCGGTCCGGCGTGGTGTGACGCTAACGCTAACGCCGCGACGAAGACCGACAAGTCAACGGAGACAAGACATGGTCAGCCCCATCAGCAAGGACATCGCCATTGCAGCCACCACGGCCGACAGCCCTTGCGACACCGACAGCAGCTTGGCCTTTGACGTTGCCATCGTCGGCGCCGGCCCGGTCGGGCTGACGATTGCCAACACCCTCGGTCTGTATGGCGTGCGGGTGCTGGTGATCGAAAAGCTCGACCGCATCATCGACTACCCGCGCGCCATCGGCATCGACGACGAGTCCTTGCGCACGCTGCAGACGGCCGGACTTTCGGAGTTGGTGCAGGCCCACATCACGCCCGACCACTGGATGCGCTTCGTGACCGCCAGCGGGCGCTGTTTTGCCTCGATCGAGCCGCGCACCGACGAGTTCGGTTGGTCGCGCCGCAATGCCTTCATCCAGCCGCAGATCGACCAGATTCTTTTTGAGGGCCTGGCGCGCTTCGCCACCGTCAAGCTGCTGTTCGGCCATCAGCTGGCTTCGTTCACGCAGGACGCCGAGGGCGTCACGCTGACGCTGGAGCGTGCGCCTGCTGAAGGAGCTGTGGGAGCCGAAAGCAGCGCACCCGAGTTGGCCTCGGCCAGGGTCAAGTATTTGATCGCCTGCGACGGCGGCAACAGTCTGGTGCGCCGCAACGTCGGCATTGCCTTTGAAGGACGGACCAAGCCGAACCAGTGGATCGTTGTGGACGTGCGCAATGACCCGCTGGGCACGCCACATGTCTATATGCATTGCGACCCGGAGCGACCCTATGTCTCGGCGGCGCTGCCGCATGGCATCCGCCGCTTCGAGTTCATGGTGATGCCCGGCGAGACGGAAGAAGAGCTGCGCCAACCCGAAAACTTGGCCAAGCTGATGCGCAAGGTGGTGGCCGACCCCGCCCGCGTCGACTACATCCGTCAGCGGGTCTACACGCACAACGCACGCCTGGCGTCGAGCTTTCGCGCGGGCCGCGTGCTGCTGGCCGGCGACGCCGCCCACATCATGCCGGTCTGGCAGGGCCAGGGCTACAACAGCGGCATGCGCGATGCGAGCAACCTGGCCTGGAAAGTGGCGCACGTGGTCAAGGGCTTGGCCGGCGACGCGCTGCTCGACACCTATGAGCAGGAGCGCCGCGACCATGCGCGTTCGATGATTCATTTGTCCGAAGTGGCCGGCGACATCTTCGCCCCCGCCAGTGCTGCTGCTGCCAAGCTGCGCGACACGCTGACGCTGGCCTTGAACGCGGTGCCGTCGTGGAAGCAGTATTTCGTCGAGATGCGCTTCAAGCCGATGCCTCGTTACGAGCGCGGCGCCGTGGTGCTGCCGGCGCGCGCCGAACAGCCACGCGGCCGGCTCGGCAAGCTGCTGGACCAGGCCGGCGACAGTGCCGGCGGCCGTCTGCTGGGACTGATGGCCGAGAAAAAGGAGTCGCTGTTCGGGCGCTTGATCAACGGCCGGAATGTGGCCGAAGACACGCCGGTGGGCCGCATGTTCATCCAGCCCCGCGTGCTGTGCGAGGACGGGCAGACGCGCTTGCTCGACGACGTGATCGGCCTGAACTTTGCGGTCATCGCCTGGGGCACCGACCCCAGCTTTGGCATGACGGCCGAAGCGCGTGCGCTCTGGCTTCGCCTCGGCGGCGTCTTCATCACGGCCAAGCCGACCGGGCAGATGGCCCACCAAGCCGATGCCCGCGACGGCGTGATCTGTATCGGCGATGTGGGCAACCGCTTGAAGGACTGGTTTGCCCGTTGGCCCAAATCGGTGGTGATGCTGCGGCCGGACCGCTTTGTCGGCGCGCTGTGCTCGCCGCAGGAAATCTCCGCCACCACGCTGGCCTTTGCCAGCGCGATGCATGCCCTTGCGATGCCAGTGCCGGTGGAGCATTGAGATGGCTGCTGACAAGAACACCTT
>CANFYD010000508.1 GCA_947450745.1 Burkholderiales bacterium | reverse complement strand
TCTGCGGCCGATGATGCCCAATATGCTGCCGCGCGTCGGGCGTGGCCGTTCGCCCTGCGTGTTCTACAACACCGGCCACGGTCACCTGGGTTGGACGCTGTCGGCGATGACGGCCGACATGATTGGCGACGTGGTGGACCAGGCTTTGGGCAGCCCGGCACGGCCAATTGCGCCCACAAGGCAGCCGGTTACGGCTTGAAATCAGGCGGGGTGAGGCCTGGAGCAGGTCTCTGATTTGTTTTACAAACGCATCGCCCCGGCATAGCCAGTCAATTCAAGATAACCCCGGCCGAGGCGGCGGCCGTCGCTGGCCAGCAGCTCGGCTGCCCCTTCCCAGTAGCGCATGCCGGTGCTGAGCCGGGCGTCGATCTCCTGCCCATCGATCAGCGCCTTCATCTGCAACACGCCCAGCGGCGTACGCAGCGCCCACTCCACCGGATAGTCGGCGCCGCTGACGGGGCTGTGCCAGACACGGGTCGGGTTCATCTGCACCTCTTGCGGGGTGAAGTCTTGTGTGCTGCCGTCGGGCCGCCGCCAACTGCCGCCGCTCCACAGCAGGCTGCCGTCGGCGCGGCGCAACCGGAACACGGTTAAGGCCCCGCCGTCCAACAAGTTGATGCCGGCCCAATCCCAGCCGCTGGCTTGATCCACACCGTCGCTGCCGAGCAGGCTGTCGCTCCATTCGTGGTCCAGCCAGGAGCGGCCTTGCAGTGCGATGCGCCGCCCGTCCAATTGCAAATTGGCCGTGGTCTGCAATTGCACCTGGCTGTAGTAATGGCTGAACTGCTGCGGTTGCGGGCCTTTGCGGGACAGGCCTTGCTGACCTTGCAGCAGCGTGGTTTGGGTGGTTTGCAATTGCAGGTCGAGCACAAATGAGCCGTTGCTGCTGCTATTGCTGTTGAACGCCGCGCTGTAGCGGCTGCCTTGTGGATCAGCTCGGCGGCGCAAAAACCAATCGCGCAGCTTGACGTCGCAGTCCCCCGTCGCGGCCTCTGCCAAGCCGAAGCCGCCGCGTGCCACGCGCTGATCGTGGCGCAAGCGGCCGGCGCTCAAATCGCTGATCGCCGCATGGGCAAGCAGCAATTGGCGGGCAGCAAAGCGGCTCGGGTGGTCGGCCGCGGCCGGGCCTTTGACGCGGAAAAAGGTCAGTTGATAGCCGAACAGCGGCGTGTCGCTGGCGCTTGAGTTGGCGGGGCCGAGCAGGCCGGTCAGATACCACCATTCAAGCCGCGTTTCCGGATGGGCACCAAAGTCGCGTGGGAACTGCATGTCGGCCGCTGGTGTGGCGGCAGCCATCGCCGGCAGAACAGGCAGGCTAGGCAGCAGGCCCGCCAGCCCGGCTTGCCACAGCCGCCGCCGCTGTTGCATCAACCGTTCGAGTTTCATCACCAATCCTCCTTGACCGCTTGCACCGCGTCGGCGCTGGCGGCTTTGCGCCCGGCGAGCAATGCTGCCGCCACACCGGCAATGAACACCGCCGCCACCAAGCCGGCCAAGCGTGGCCAGGGCAAGGTCATGTCCATGGTCCAGTGGAAACTTTGCGGGTTGACGACCCAGATCAGCACCGCGCTCAAGCCCAGGCCCAGCGCCAGACCGGCCAGCGCGCCGACGCCGCTGAGCAGCGCGGCCTCCAGGCCCAGCAGCCGCAGGATGCCGCCGCGCGTCAAGCCCAGGTGCAAGAGCAGGCCGAACTCGCGTTTGCGCGCCAGCACCTGCGCCGACTGACTGGCGGCGATGCCGAACAAACCGATCCCGAGCGCCACCGCTTGCAGCCAGACGGTGATGGCAAAGCTGCGATCAAAAATCCGCAGCGACAGGGCGCGCAGCTCGCCCACCTCGGCCAGCTCAACATCGCGCGCTTGCAAACCGCCCAATCCTGGCTGACCGGCCGGCGCTAGCAGACCGTTCAGCGCCGCCACCCCCTGCTGCGGTGCCACGCCCGCAGCCAGCCAGAGGTAAAGCTCGGTGATGCGCGGGTCGCCGCTCCAGCGCTGGTAGTCGGCCAGCGGCAGCAGCAGCGCGCCGCTCTGGCGGGCGTAATCGCGCCAGACCGCACGCACATAGCCGTGCAGTGGCGGCCCGTCCGGAGACAAGCGCAGCGTCAGCGGCTGGCCCGGTTGCAAGCTCAGGCTGTCGCGCAAGGCCTCGTTGATGTAGATCGCCACCGCGCCACTGGGGCTCGACGGTGCGGCTTCGGCCAAGCGGCTGGCCAGCGGCAGGTTTTGCTCGTCCAGCGCACGAGCCTGAAAAGCCAGCGGTTCGGCCGCGCCGTCCAGCAGCAGCAGGCCGCTGCGCTGGGTCAGCAAGCGGCCCGTGACCGGGTGCTGGCGCACGGCGGCAATGTAGGCGGGCGGCAGCGGCGCGTTTTGCTGGGTGGCGTAAGCGCTGGTCACCTTCAGGCTGGAGCGCAGATAGATATCGGCCGGCAGCACTTGGGTCAGCCATTGGTCCAGCGAGGCCCGGAAGCTGCCCACCATCACCAGCATCGCCACCGACAAGCTCAAGGCCACCAGCACGCCGGCCAGGGCCCGGCTCGCTTCACCGGCTTGGTCGCGGGCGCGCTCGCGCACCAACTGCACCGCCAGCGTTTGCGGCAGCCCCGCCAGCAGGCCGACGGCCAAGCGCAACAACTGCGGCACACAGGCGATGCCGCCCAACAGCAAGCTCAACATCGCGGCATAGGCGGCCAGCGGCATGCCGACCAGGGCCGAGTCGGGCGCAAATGGCGGCAGCAGGGCCAGGCCCAGACCCAACAACAGCAGGGCCGGGCCGACCCACAGCGGCAGGGCGGGATGCAGCTCGCTGCCCAGACCCTTCAAGACTTGGGCCACCGGCATCGCCTGCACGGCCAGCGCGGGCAGGGCGGCGCTGACCAGGCTGATCAAGATACCGAGCCCGCCAAAAACCAATGCCGCCACACCGTGGCCCGTCGTCAGGCTCAAGCTCACGCCTTGGCCGCTGGGCCCGGCCAAACCGAGGTCGGCACCCAGCAGGCGCAAGCCCAGTTGGGCCAAGCCCCATCCCAGCGCCAAGCCGGCCGCGCTGCCGATCAAGCCGAGGCACAGGCCTTCCACCATCACCAGGCTGGCGCGCTCCCGCCCGCTCATGCCCAGCACGCCCAGCAGGGCCAGTTGCGGCAAGCGCTGGGTAACGGACAAGGACATCACCGCAAAGACGAGGAAGCCGCCAGTGAACAAGGCCATCAGCGACAGCACGCCCAGATTGACCCGGTAAGCGCGGGTCAGATCACCCAGCCTTGCGCCTTCGTCGGGCGGCGCAGCGGCGTGGATGCCGGCGGGCAGCAGCGCGGCGTTGCGGGCCAACCAGGCCTCCGGCGTTTGGCCGGTTTGCAAGCGCAGGTCGATGCGGTCCAGCTCACCGAGGCGGCCGAGCAAGACCTGCGCGCCGGCGATGTCGAGCACCGCCAGCGGCAGGCCGGTGGCGGACAC
>CANFYD010000507.1 GCA_947450745.1 Burkholderiales bacterium | reverse complement strand
TATTCAAGATCAGCTCAAGATACCCTGCGCACTTTGCTTGCGCAGTTTCCCGCTGTCGTTTTGCTCGGCCCCCGTCAAGCAGGCAAAACGACGCTGGCGTTTGCAGAAAAGGAGCGCCATGCCAACGCGATCTATCTTGATCTTGAACTTCCTTCTGCGCAGCGCCAGCTTGACGATCCGGAAGCCTATTTTCTGGCGCACCAAAAGCAGTTGGTCATCTTGGATGAGGTTCAGCGCGTGCCTGACTTGTTTGCCGTTCTGCGCGGCGTCATCGATCAGCGCCGACGCAACGGGGAGGCCAGCGGGCAATTTTTGCTCCTCGGATCGGCTTCAGGGGTGCTGTTGCAGCAAACGAGCGAGAGCTTGGCGGGACGCGTGGCCCAACTTGAGCTCACCCCGTTCCAAGCGCGTGAGGTACTGCCTGGACTCGCCCCGGCGGCTGAGATGAATTCACTGTGGTTGCGCGGCGGCTTTGCCTTGTCTTGGTTGGCCGAGAACGATGCCAGCAGCTTGCGATGGCGTGACGCCTTCATCACCACTTATTTGGAACGAGACATTCCCGCCTTGGGCCCACGCATTCCCGCCGCCACGCTGCGTCGCTTGTGGACCATGCTGGCCCACAACCAGGGCGAGTTGCTGGATCAGTCGAAGCTGGCTGCTGCTCTGGCGGTGAGCGGCCAAACGGTGGGTCGCTATGTTGATCTTTTGAGCGATCTGATGCTGGTCAGGCGTTTGCCCGCATGGACCGGCCAATCCGCCAAGCGCTTGGTGCGCACACCCAAGGTTTATGTCCGCGACAGTGGACTTGTGCATTCGTTACTGGGCTTGCATGATCTTGACGCAGTATTGAGTCACCCTGTGGCCGGTGCCAGTTGGGAAGGGTTTGTAATTGAGCAACTGATGGCGGCGGCGCCGCAAGCGCAGGCCAGTTTCTACCGAACCAGCCACGGGGCCGAAGTGGATTTGGTCTTGGAGTTTCGGGGTGGCGAAACTTGGGTGGTGGAGATCAAGCGCTCCTCTGCGCCCACCGTGTCCAAAGGCTTTTACATTGCCGCCGATGACGTGCACGCCACCAGAAAACTATTGGTCGCGCCGGTCGACCAACCGTACCCCATGCGCGACGGCATTGAGGTGATGAATCCGTTGATGGTGGCGAATTTACTGGCGGCCGCGGGTTAACCGGACACCAAGCAAACGTCGGCAGAGCAGTTGGATGCGCTTGGCGCGGGGTATCGCTTCGTTACTTTTTATTTGAACGGTCTTCTTGTATAAGCGGGATCTAACAAAATCCCACGGCACCCACGATAGCCCAAACCCATTCCAATTTATCCATTACCAAGCGTCTCGGCCTGGGGATCGCGCTGATCCTGGCGCTCTCGCTGCTGTCCATGCTGGTAGGCATTTTCAAGCTCAACAACTCGGCCGAATCCACCCAGTACATGCTGCGCAACCCGATCCAGACCGAGCGTCTGATCAGCGACTGGTAGCGGGACATCCACACCAGCGTGCGTCGCACCACAGCCATCGCCAAGAGCAGCGACGCCACGCTGGCCACCTACTTTGCCCAGGACGCCGCAGCGTCCCCGGAGCGCTCCAGCAAGGCACAGAAAGCCGTGGAAGCGCTGATGTCCTCAACCGAAGAAAAGGCCTTGTTCGCTGCCGTGGGCGAGGCGCGCAAAACCTACATCAGCCACCGCGACGCGGTATCGGCGCTGAAAAAAGAAGGCAAGTCGGACGACGCCAACCAGCTGCTGGAACAAAAGTTCAGCCCCGCAGGCAAGGCCTACCTGGATGCGCTGGACGCGCTGATGAACGCCCAGCGCCGCGAGATTGACCAGCAAGCTCAGGCCATTGCCGACAACAACACCCAGGGCCGCAACCTGTTGGTCGCGCTGGGCGTGTTCGGCGTGCTGCTGGGCGTGAGCAGCGCTTGGTGGCTGGCAGGCTCCATCATTCGCCCCTTGTCCAGCGCTAACGCGGCGGCGCGGCAAGTCGCCACCGGCGACCTGACGACCCCTATCGACGCACGCGGGACTGATGAAGTCGCCCAGCTGCTGGGCAGCCTGCAGTCCATGCAAGCCCATTTGGTGGAGGTGGTGTCCAGCGTGCGCCAGGGGGCGGACGGCTTGTCCCTGGCCAGCGCGGAAATTGCTCAGGGCAACCACGACTTGAGCGCGCGCACCGAGAACCAGGCCAGCGCGCTGGAGCAAACCGCCGCCTCCATGGAGGAGCTGAACTCCACCGTGCAGCAAAACGCCGACAACGCCCGCCAAGCCAACCAGCTGGCGATGCAGGCGTCCACCGTGGCAGTGCAGGGCGGCGAGGTGGTGGGCCAGGTGGTGCAAACCATGAAGGGCATTAACGAGAGCTCGCGAAAAATCGCCGATATCATCGGCGTGATCGACGGCATCGCCTTCCAGACCAACATCCTGGCGCTGAATGCCGCCGTGGAAGCCGCCCGCGCCGGTGAGCAAGGCCGTGGCTTTGCGGTGGTGGCCAGCGAGGTGCGCAGCCTAGCGGGCCGCTTAGCCGACGCCGCCAAAGAAATCAAGACCCTGATCCACGCCAGCGGGGAGCGCGTGGCCCAAGGCACGGCCTTGGTGGACCAAGCTGGCAACACGATGGCCGAAGTGGTGGGCTCCATCCGCCGCGTGACCGACATCGTGGGCAAAATCAGTGCCGCCAGCAGCGAGCAAAGCTCGGGCATGGCGCAAATCGGCAAGGCCATCAACCAGATCGACCAGGTCACGCAGCAAAACGCTGCGCTGGTAGAGCAAATGGCCGCCGCAGCCAGCAGCTTGCAACACCAGGCCGCCGATCTGGTGTAGGTGGTGTCGCTGTTCAAGCTGGACGCGCGCTCCACTGCCGCGCCTGCTCACGCTGCCGCAGCTCCCCGCAAAGCCAGCCCCGCCGCACCACAGCGCACACGAGCCGCTCCGCCCAAAGCGGCTGCCCGACGCCCCAGCTTGAAACCTCCGGCGGCAGTGCCGAGTGTGGGCAGCACCGCAGCCCAGGCCAAACCGGCCAACGACGGCGGAGATTGGGCTAGTTTCTAAGCATTCACTGCCCCACAGCAGCGGTCTTGAGCGCCTCCTCCTACTGGCATACGCCCAGCTCCAGGGCGTGGACGAACTGCAGCTTGGCAGCCAGCGGCGGCGTAAGTCATCGTCAAGAAATTAATTTGACAACTTTCGTCGAAGCTTGCGAGGCTGCTTCTTGATTTGATCCGATCCTCGCGGCGCAACCGCCTAGTTCTAGTCGCCATGGAATTCTTGCGGCATCAGGCGTACTGAAAGCATGTTCGCATCATCAATGCTGAACGGTGCTTAGGCTGGGCATTGAAAGGTGTTGACCGCTCGGAAGCAAGTAGGCATGAAACAGCTACCCGCTGTTGACAAATGATCGAGCCGCCGATCTCCAGCGCCGACCAAGTTCCAAAACGTTCTAGC
>CANFYD010000506.1 GCA_947450745.1 Burkholderiales bacterium | reverse complement strand
TCAGCGGCCCACCCGACCAGAGTCATGGCCTGACCCTTGTTCAACTTCGAGACGAACCCCTCGGGGATGCCGTGATAGTGGTAAGCCCCGTCAGGCTGGACATGCGCATTGTTGGCATCGGTGCCGAAATTGAAGGCACCGCCAAGGCCTTCGAGGTTCCACGCACCGACGGAGCGTCCCGGATCACAGCTGCTGCCCGTGTCGTCACAGGTGCCGGCCGTACCCGGATCGAGCTTGATGCCATTCAGGACGTAGCCCATCGGCACGCCGGGTCCGCTCTGTGCCGTGATGGCCGATGTGAGCGTCGGGGTCAGCTTCCCAGACACTGAGGTCGTCCTGGATGCCATGGTGTTGGGGTTGTTGGCGTTCGGGAATGTGCCCACCGCGTGATCCGGCAAGCCATTGGCCGTGAGCGACCGCAAGCTGCTGCTGCAGGACCAGGTGGCGGTGGCCGTGGCATTCACCGAAGGACTGCTGTTGAACACGCTGCTGGCGTAGCTGCACAACACACCGGCGGTGCTGGTGGCGCTGGTGCCGGTGGTGCCCGTGGTCGTGTCACTGCCACCGCCGCCACAGGCGGCCAGTAATGCGGCGGTGCTCAGCAAGGCCGGTGAGTTGAAGCGATGGGTCTGGAGCCAAGTCTTGAAGGCGTGCATGGGGTGTCCTGCGAAGAAGTTGAAGGGGCGGGCAAACTCAAGGTTTGGACGATGGACCCGTGCGGGACGGCGTACCCGGTGGCGGGGTGGTGGGTCGGCATGGCATGGCAAGACAAGGCAAGACAGAAGAACAACGCTGGGGCGGTTTTGCGCAAGTCCTGACAATTGATATTGCCCGGGCAATGCGAGGCAAGAATGAGGACTTGCTCACCTTGTGCTCACAGTTGCGGCAGAGCCTTGGCGGCCTCACAAGAAAGGGACGGGCCGCCCCGACCTTTCTTGACCTCCTCTGGGAGCGGACAACATAGGTCGTCGGCTAGGGGGCGCTCAGTACTCGAGGCTCAGGCCCACCGTCGGCAGGCGTGGCATGGTGGTGTTCCGGGTCACCTGCACCTTCTGCGGCGCGCCAACTGCGGGGTAGATGGTGTCGTAATAGCGCCAGTTGTCATGCCCCAACACGTTGGCAAGCTCGGCCTTCAAGGTCAGTTTGTAGCGTGCGCCGTAAATGACCTTGTTGACCCGCAAGTCGAGCCGTTGGTAGGAGTCCATGCGCTGGGTGTTGCGGCTCGAAGCCAAGTCGTAGGCCAACCGCGTTTCGCCTTGTTCGCCGACAGATGTGCCGGCACTGCCCAGATAGCCCGGCACGGGTGTTCCGCTGCCATAGCGCGCCGTGGCGCTGAAACTCAGCGAGTTGCTCCAACGGTAGCTTCCATAGGCGGCCACGGCCGTGCGCTGGTCCTGGTCGCCCCAGAAGGGGGTTCCGCCATCGCCGGGCGTGTAGCGATTTGAGCTGCGACTGACCGACAGCCAGCCCGAGAAGCCATTCACGCTTTGCCGCTGCAGCAGCAACTCCACGCCGCGGGCGTAGCCCTTCAGGTCATTGGTCAGCACGGCGCCCGCTTGTGGCACGGCGTAGCTGCCGTCGCTGGTGAGCCTGAAGTGCGTCGAAGGCGAGTCGATCACCTGGGACTCACGGCGCTCATACACCTCCGCCCGCAGTCCCCAGCGATCGCCGAGTGTCTGTTCCAGCGCCAGCGCCGCCGTGGTGGCGCGCTCGGCTTTCAGGCCGGGCGTGCCGAACTTGCCGTACAACTGGTCCATCGACGCAAACTGCGCCGTCTGACCCAGGGCAGCCGACAGCTGGGTGCCAGGCTGCACGGTGAAGATGGCGTCCAGCCGCGGCAAGAACACCGACTGCCCGGTCGCGCTTGAACGGTCCACCCGCGCACCCGCCTTCAGCTTGAGCCGCGCGTCCAGGGCGCTGAAGGTGTCCTGCAGATGGACGCTGGTCTCTGTCGCACTCCTGGCAAATTCAGCAGCGGGCACCAGCAAAGTCGACAGCGTCCCGGTCTGGTAATTCCACAACGTGTTTTCTTGCAAGGACGTGCTGCGGCGGAGCAGGCTGACCCCGCCCTCCAGTGTGTGCTGCTCGGACAGGCGGTGCGTCAATTCTTCACGCACACCGAACTGGCTGGTGCGCCGTGATTGCAGCAAGTCACTGTCCTGATTGCGCTGGGACTGGTCGTCCAGGGTCCAGAACGCTTGGGCGCGCGAGGTGGTCTGCGGGCTGAGCACCGAAGTCCAGCGCAGTGTCGAGAACGCCTGGGTGCCGGTGCCCTGGGTCAAGAAGTCTCGACTTTGCGCCATGCCAGGCTGGGCTTTGCGTGTGACGTCCGAGCCGCCCAGCACGGTGGTCAGACTGATCTTGTCGGAGGCCGTGAGCGCGTAGTCCAGCTTGAAATCAAGGTCGCTATAGCCCAGTGTGCTTGAGTCGACCTTCAGGCTCGACATCAGGTACTGCAGGAAGCTCTTGCGAGCCGACACCAGGTAGGAGCCGCGTCGGTCGTCGCCGATCGGACCTTCTGTGGTCGCCGAGACGCTGAGCGTATCGACGTCGATGCGTGTGTGGCGCTCATCACGGCTGCCCTCACGCGTCTCGATCTGCAAGGCACCGCCGAGTCTGCCGCCGAAGCGGGCCGGTGGTGCCCCGCTGAACAAGGTGGTCGAGTCGACCAGTGTCCCGTTCACGAGCGAGACCGAACCCAGATCCCCCTGGTCGGTGAAGCCGTGAAAGGCGTTGTCCAGCAGTACGCCGTCGACCTGCACGCCCACTTTGCTGCTCGGCGCACCGCGAACCGCGAACTGGCCGTAGAAGTCCTGGTTGGCGGTGACGCCGGGCAGGTTTTGCACCGCGCGCAAGGGGTCGTTCGCCAGCACCGTGGACAGGTTTTGCAAATCGGTATTGCCAATTTCGTGAACCGATGCCTGTGCCAGCGCGGTGCGGACTCGGCTCTGACCGGTAATCGTGACGGTGTCGAGCTTGTGCGTGTCCGACGCCGTCGGCTTCACCGCCTCGGCACCCAGGGGCACCGTCAGCTCCAGCACCTGGCTCGGGGCCAGTGCCACAGTCTGCTTGGCGACGCCGTAGCCCACCGTGGCGAGCAAAAGCACCACGGTACCGGGAGGCAATTGCGTCAACTCGAAGCGGCCCTGCGCGTTTGTGAGCACCTCGCGCTCGGTGCCGACCACCATCACCTTGACCCGGCTCATGGGCTCGTGCGTCTTGAAGTCGATGACCGTGCCGCGCAGTGTGGCCACTGGCGCGGCCTGCGCCAAAGCGGCATGGGTACAGACCAGAAGACTCAGCATCGCCGAGCTTGAAAGAAACAGAGGCAGAAGGCGCATCGCAGGAGCCAAGAGGTGAGAACGGGTTCAAGTGTCTCGACGCAACGTGGGGCAAGGATGAGGCTGCGCTCACAATATCCCCACGATGCTGCTGTCCAATGAGCGGCTTGCAACAGC
>CANFYD010000505.1 GCA_947450745.1 Burkholderiales bacterium | reverse complement strand
TGGCCGGTGAATCGGCCGGCGTGGTGCTGGACCGCCAGCTCGACGTGTCGCGCGGCGACTGGATCGTCACTCCCGGTTCGGCCCTGCCGACGCAGAGCTTTGAAGCCACGCTGGCTTGGTTGGACACCGAGCCGGCCGTGGCCGGGCGCAAATACTGGCTGCGCCACGGCAACCGCTGGGTGCAGGGCCGCATCAGCGCGATCCAGCACCGCTTGGACATCCACACGCTGGAGCCGGTCGACGCCGACCAACTGGGCGTGAACGAAATCGGCCGGGTCACCATAGAAACGCAAAGCCCGCTGCCGGTCGAGCCCTATGCCAGCAACCGCGTCGGCGGCGCGCTGATCGTCGTCGACCCGACATCGAACCGCACCAGCGGTGCCCTGCTGGTCAAGTAAACCTGGATTGCGCATGAGCCACGTCACCTTCGTCAGCGCCGGCCCCGGTGCGGCCGACCTGATCACCCTGCGCGGTGCGCGGGCGCTGGCCGCTGCTCAGGTGGTACTGTTCGACGCGCTGACCGACCCGGCCCTGCGCGAGCTGGCACCGGATGCGGTCTGGATCGACGTCGGCAAGCGCGGCTTTTGTCATTCCACCAAGCAGACCGCCATCAACGCCGTGCTGGTCAAGCAAGCCTTGGCCCACGACCGGGTGGTGCGCTTGAAGGGCGGCGACGCCAGCGTCTTCGGGCGGCTGGGGGAAGAACTGCTGGCCTTGGCCGAGGCGGGCATCAGCAGCGAGGTGGTGCCCGGCGTCAGCGCGGCGTTGGCGGCGGCGGCCCACACCCAGCGGCCGCTGACCCGGCGCGGCTTGGGGCGCAGCGTCAGCTTGACCACGGCCATGAACCAGCACGGCGAACTGCAAGCCCGGCGCACCGCCGACACCGAAGTTTTCTACATGGCCGGCCAGCAGTTGGCACCGTTGAGCCGCAAATTGCTGGAGGCCGGTTGGCCGGCCGACACGCCGGTCAGCGTGGTGTCGAGGGCCGGTTGCGCCGATGCCCTGACCAGCGATGTCGAAGTTGCCACGCTGGCAGCGACAGCGCTGCTCCACAAGGGCCGGCCGACGGTGGTGATCGTCGGTGCCGGCGCCGGGCCGCTGCGGCGTTTCGGCGATAGCGAGAACACCGTAAATTCCATCATTGGTGCAGGTCTTGAGTTGCATCAAGTCAAGACCCCAAGCCTGACCGATTAAAATGCCGCTTTTGCTGTGTCGGCCCGCGCTCAGTGCGGAACCGGCCCAACAGCGCTCCTGACCTCTAAAAACGAGTAGCTCCATGACCCACGTCGTTCTCGAATCCTGCATCCGCTGCAAGTACACCGACTGCGTCGATGTCTGCCCGGTCGATTGCTTCCGCGAAGGCAAAAACTTCCTGACCATCGACCCGGACGAATGCATCGACTGCGCGGTGTGCATCCCGGAATGCCCGGTCAACGCCATCGTGCCGGAAGAAGATGTGCCTGGCAACATGCAGCACATGATCAAGCTGAACGCCGATCTGGCCAAAAAATGGCCCAGCATCACCAAGCGCCATGCCTCGCTGCCGGACGCCGACGACTGGAAAGACCGCACCGACAAGCTGTCCGAACTGATTCGGTAAGCTGCGGCTCGGTCACTGAACTATCGATTTGACGCACTCGCTTGGCTGACCGGCCGAGCCCACGAAATGGAACCTCAATTGAACGCAGAGATCGCCAAGACGGCCGCCGCCCACCCGGGTGCCATCGAAACTGATGCCGTCATCGTCGGCGCAGGCCCGGTCGGCCTGTTCCAGGTCTTCGAGCTGGGTTTGCTCGAAATCAAGGCCCACATCATCGACTCGCTCGCCTACCCCGGCGGCCAATGCATCGAGCTGTATCCGGACAAGCCGATCTACGACATCCCGGCCGTGCCCATCTGCACCGGCAAGGAGCTGACCGACAACCTGCTCAAGCAGATCGAGCCGTTCGGTGCCACCTTCCATCTGGGCCAAGAAGTCACCACCGTCCTGAAGCAGGACGACGGCCGCTTCTTTGTCGAGACGTCCAAGGGCACGCAACTGCTGACCAAGACCATCTTCATCGCCGGCGGCGTGGGTTCGTTCCAGCCGCGCACGCTGAAGGTCGACGGCATCGAGAAGTACGAAGGCCAGCAACTGCACTACCGCGTGCGCAACCCCGAACAATTTGCCGGCAAGAACCTGGTGATCGTCGGCGGTGGTGACTCGGCGCTCGACTGGGCCTTGAACTTCTGCGCCGGCAACCAAGACGGCGGAACCAACAAGGCCGAAAGCGTCATCCTGCTGCACCGCCGCGACGGCTTCAAGGCGGCACCCGCCAACGTGGCCAAGATGCGCGAGCTGTGCGAAGCCTACGAGATGCAATTCGTCGTCGGCCAAGTGACAGACATCGTCGAAGCCGAGGTCAATGGGCAATTGAAACTGACCGACATCAAGGTCACCGGCGGCGACGGCGTGACCCGCGTCATGCCCTGCGATGAAGTGCTGGTGTTCTTCGGCCTGTCACCCAAGTTGGGCCCGATTGCCGAATGGGGCTTGGCGCTGGAGCGCAAGCAGATCGTCGTGGACACCGAAAAGTTCCAGACCAGCGTGCCGGGCATTTTTGCCGTCGGCGACGTGAACACCTATCCAGGCAAGAAGAAGCTGATTCTGTCCGGCTTCCACGAATGCGCACTGGCCGCCTTTGGTGCCGCGCCCTACGTCTTCCCAGACAAGCGGATTCACCTGCAGTACACGACGACCAGCCCGAAGTTGCATAAGGTCTTGGGCGTCGAATCGCCGGTCTTCGATTGAGGGGCTGAGAACTTTTTACTGCGCGGCCGCCATGCGTCGTTGGCCGAATGCTCGGAATCCTCACGTACCTGAAGTACGCTCCGGGTCCTGCGCTTCGTCCGCCTAGCCTGACAACCGCTCGCTACAAAAGTTCTCACCCTCAGAGCGACAAGTCGCAACGCAAGCCGCCTTCGGGCGGCTTTCTACTTTGTGGGAGAAGAAGAAGAAAAAGGTGGCAACGGCTTCCAGCCGCCAGCACGTGCCTGCGCCTCGGCGGCGGCGTCGAGCAGGTCGCCCTGGCGCAGTTCGTCGATGCTTTGCAGCAAGGCGGGCGGCAAGGCGGTGGCGGCTTGGCGGTACTGGCCAGCCGCTGCGGCGGGCGCGGCGGGCAGGGCAATCATCTGCTGCAACCGCCAATGATCGCCGGCGCGGCAGGCCAGGCCGGCGCTTGACGCCCCGCCGCCTTGCGTGGTGAAGCTGCGGCAATAGCCACCGCCCTTGGCAACAAAGCTGAGTCCCGGCGTCACCGCTCCGGCGGCTTGGCCCGACAACTGCCGATCCAGCGCCTGCTTCAGGCTGCCTTGGGCCAGCAGGCTGCCGTCGACGGCCGGGCCGGCAGCGGGGGGCAAGAATTGGTAGGCCAGCAAGGTACCCAGCAGCAAGCTGGCCGCCAAGCCGCCCAGCTCAG
>CANFYD010000504.1 GCA_947450745.1 Burkholderiales bacterium | reverse complement strand
AGCGGCCTGACCTCGATCCAACCCCACACTCAGACCCAACACCTGCAACGTGCCGGTCTCACGCACCAAGCTGTGGCCCTGTGCGTCCAGCTCCTGCCAGCGGCTGTGTTCAACCGCCGCATCCAGCGCTGCCCAAGGCTCGGCGCTATCCAAGCTGGAGATGCAGCCAGCCAGCGCAGCCGAGGCCGCGCCCCACAGCAGGGCTGCGGCAGCACAGGCCCGAATCCACCGACCAGCCAACCAGACCTTCAGCCCAGCCCCCACCTGTGTGGCAGTTCTCAGAGCATGTCGGTCCAGAGTTTGCTCGTGGATGCCTCGTAAACACCGTTGCCATCGGCATCCAGCTCGATCAACAGCGTGGCTGCGCTTTGCGCCGTGATGCGTGCCTGGCTGGCGTTGAGCCCGGTGGCAGTGGCTTGGCCGCTGGCCGGGTAGCTGTCGCTGCTGGCGCGCACAAACGGTTGAATCGTCCGCAGGGTGATGGTTTTGGATTCCAGCGCCGAGCTGGTGAAGCTGCCACTGGCCTCGGTCGCACTGCTGAAGCCGGAGCTGGTCGGCGAGCGGGTTTCGGTCAGCGTGAAATCTTGCAAGCTGCGCGTGGACGTCACGCCGCCAAAGCTGCTGGAGGTGGCAAAACTGCTGGCCGTCAAGCTGACTTTGCTGGCGTTCAAAGCGGTCGAGCTCATCGCCACCGTCATGTTGCCGTTGCCCGTCACCGTGCCCGCCGTCGTGCTGGCGACCAAATTGGTGATGCTCATCGTCATGTTGACGGCATAGACATCACTGGCAAGGTCACCGGTCAGCGTATTCAAGCTGAACGCCAACGAGCCGTTCATCGAATTGCCGCCTTCCAGGCAATTCACCGCCAGGACGGTGGCGCTGTCGCCCACGTCCATGTTTTGATTCCCATTGGCATCGTTGACGGTCACCGTCAGGCTACCGCCGCCGCTGCAAACGCCGGTCTGCGTGTAAACCACCCCGGTCGCCAGTTTGGGCACACCCGCAAACCAATGCGGCAAACGCGCCAGCTGCGCACGCGCAAAAGTGAGCAGCACCTTGTCGTCCAGCACTTGGGCACCGGTCACCAGGTCGGCAGAATTGAGCAGATAAAAAGCCGCAGAAAGCGACTCCTGCGCCACCGCCTGATAGTTGCTCGCGGTGATCGGCAAGACTGTCACCACGGCGGGTACATCGATCACACCGCTGCCACTGTCGCCGCCGCCACCGCCGCAACCCAGCAAGGGCAGCACCAGCAGCACTGCGCTCAACAGCTTGTCGTTGTTAAATGAATTTGATCGGTTGCGCATAGGGAACCTGTTTGACGTGGGAGGGGCTGTCGAGCATCTTTCATCGCTGAACTGTGAGCCGGGGCGCGACGAGAGCAGCGCCTCGGCTCACATGAAGCGCTCGGTCAGGCCTTTTTGTTGCGGCGGCTGACAAAGGTCAAGCCCGCCAAGCCGGCAAACGCCAGCGCAATGCCGCCCGGCTCCGGCACGACGCTGATGCGCACGCCCAAGTCCTGGAAGTCGTGGTCACTGGTGCCGGGCAGATCGGTCAGACCGGCATAGACGGCGGTGCCACTGGACTGGAAGATGCCCGAGGCCATGTAGGGATCGACTCCGAGGAAATAGCCTGGGCTGCCAGGTGCATTCGGATTCTGCGGATCGGGATGGGGATCAGGATTACCGCCGAGGACGTTGTTGGTCACCGTGACGCCATTGCCGGTGACATAGCGGAAGGCGATCATGCCCGCACTCAAAGAGAACGTGTATTGGTTCTGGCCAAATTGACCGCCGGACAGATTGCTACAGACCGGAGTCGTGCCGCCAACTGCAACGGTGCATGCAGGAGTCGTTGGATTCCTAAATAGCTCCTCGCTTGCTTGGTATGTACCGTCCTGATTGGAGTCGACGAAGAAATGGTTGCGCAGTGATGCATCGCCAGACCCCATGAACTGGAAGGTGACGTCGGTCGCCTTGTCGAGATACAAGTGGGAGCTGTGCCAACCGGTCATGCCAACGCCAGCAAAGCTGGGGTCAAGCTGAAAGCCGGGTGCGGAAGGATTCCAGACCCCCCCCGGAACATTGGGCAGGCCCGGCAACGCGGGTGAGGTATTGCCGCCCGGATCACCGATGGTTTCCTGGTGAATGGCGAGTGGCGCTGTTGTCGTCGGTGAGACAGGAGTACCCCCCGTCCAATCCACAATCGTCAACAATGGCGTTGCATGTGCCGATCCCGCAGCGCCGCATAACGAAATAGCCGCAAGCACCGCACTCGCTACGAGCCGTCTCTTGTTATTCAATAACTTCATGAAATTCTCCTGTTTGGGTGAACTAGCTCTTCAAGACTGCGCTGCTGCGAGGCCAAGCCTCAGCCCGAACAGTGGCGCTGACTGAATCTAGAAGCGCTCGCCTGCTGGGAATTGATCCTGCGCAGCCTGCGCGGCAAGGGTTCACGTCGACTTAGGGGCATCAAACGCCGAAATCGAGCGGTGTCAGGCCAAAAGTCGGGGAAATTGCCTCTTCGCAATCGCTGTAAGCGCTTCGCTGTCGATCATCTCGGCATCTGAAAATTCACAGGAGTGCCGTTTTGAATGCAGCGCGTGAAGGCACAGGCGATGGCGGCATCAGCGTTGGCACTATGCAGAGCGCTGCGCTGAGAATGAGTCATTTTTTCAGCGCCGCGTTAGGGAGCTGTCTGCTGCTGGCGGGTCTCTTGGTGCTGTCGGGCTGCGGTGAGGACAAAGTTGACACTTTGATGACCTCCGCTCGTGCCTATCTGGCCCGGCACGAGCCCAAGGCCGCCATCATTCAATTGAAGAGCGCGCTGCAACAGCAGCCCGAATTGGCAGAAGCCCGGTTTCTGTTGGGTCAGGCGCTGCTGAACAGCGACGACGCGAGCGCTGCCGTCATCGAGTTGCGCAAGGCGCTGAATCTGCAGCATCCGGCCGAGCTGACGTTGCCGCCACTGGCCCGCGCGCTGCTGGCCACCGGCAGTTCGCGCGAGTTGGTAGACAGTTATGCCAACACAGAGTTGGGCAGCCCCGTCGCCGCAGCCGAGCTGAAAACCTCGATCGCCACGGCCTATTTGAGATTGGGCGACAAAGCTCGTGCCAAAACTGCCTTGCAAGAAGCGTTCAAGCAGCAATCGGGCTATGTGGGCGCGCAACTGGTGCAAGCCAAGCTGCTGGCTGCGGACAACCAGTTCGATTCCGCGTTGGACATGGTGGACTTGGCTCTGAAGCAAACGCCCGATGACGCCGCAGTATGGCAATTGCGCGCCGACCTGCTGAACGGAGCCAAAGCCGAGCCCGCCTTGGCACTGGAAGCCTATCGTCATGCGCTGCGCTTGCGTCCGGACTGGGTCGCTGCTCATGTAGGCGCGCTCAGCATATTGCTGGCGCAGCGAGATTTGAGCACTGCAAAAACCCAGCTTGAAGCGATGAAGCAGGCGCTGCCCAACAACCGGCAAACGCTCT
>CANFYD010000503.1 GCA_947450745.1 Burkholderiales bacterium | reverse complement strand
TGGGGTTGCACGGTTATTGCCGCAGCCAGCCCAGCCCGTGACCCGTCCAACCCAGCTTCAAAGCCAACTGACTCCTGTGGAACCTTCCCTGGTCGAGCCGACCCCGTCTGCCCTTTCGGGCGTCGCACGCATGCTGGTGCATGCCGGCAAACTGCAAGCAAAGGCGGCCGAGGACTTGGCACGCCAGGCACGCGACAAGAAAATCAGTTTCGTCAATGCGGTGATTGCGGCCGGCGTGGTCACGTCCGCCGATCTGGCGCACACGCTGTCCGCTGCGCTGGCCCTGCCGCTGCTCGACCTGAGCGCGATGGACCCGCAAAAGCTGCCGCACAACATCATCGACGGCAAGCTGGCGCAGCAATACCAGGTGGTGGTACTGGGGCGGCGCGGCAGCCGACTTTTCATTGGCGGGGCCGACCCGACCGATCAGGACGTGGTCGAGCGGATCAAGTTCGCCACCCAGTTGTCGCCCGAATGGGTCATCGTCGAGCACGACAAGTTGGCCAAGCTGCTGCAAGGCGCAGGCAACACGGCGAGTGAAACGCTGGAATCGATGGCGGGCGACGACTTCGACTTCGACATTGCCGAAGAAGACAATGCGCCGCAGCCGGAGGCGGCCGAGTTGGCCGATGTGGAGGATGCGCCGGTGGTGCGCTTCTTGCACAAGATGCTGGTCGATGCGATCAATTTGCGCGCCTCCGACCTGCACTTCGAGCCCTACGAATACCACTATCGCGTGCGCTTCCGGGTCGACGGCGAGCTGCGTGAAATCACCCAGCCGCCGATCGCCATCAAGGACAAGCTGGCCTCGCGCATCAAGGTGCTGTCCCGGCTGGATATTGCCGAGCGTCGGGTGCCGCAAGACGGCCGCATGAAGCTGAAATTCGGCACCAAGTCGATCGACTTCCGCATCAGCACCCTGCCCACCTTGTTCGGCGAAAAGATCGTCATCCGTATCTTGGATTCCAGCTCGGCCAAGATGGGCATCGAGGCGCTGGGCTATGAAAAGATTGAAAAAGACCGGCTGCTGGCCTGCATTACCCGCCCCTACGGCATGGTGCTGGTGACCGGGCCGACCGGCTCCGGCAAGACGGTGTCGCTCTACACCTGCCTGAACATCCTGAACCAGCCGGGCGTCAACATCTCGACGGTGGAAGACCCGGCCGAAATCAACCTGCCCGGCATCAACCAGGTCAATGTGAATGACAAGGCCGGCTTGACGTTTTCGGCCGCGCTGAAGTCGTTTTTGCGCCAGGACCCGGACATCATCATGGTGGGCGAGATTCGCGACCTGGAAACCGCCGACATCGCCATCAAAGCGGCCCAGACCGGCCACATGGTGATGTCCACGCTGCACACCAATGACGCGCCGAAGACGCTGACCCGGCTGCTGAATATGGGCGTGGCGCCGTTCAATATTGCCTCCAGCGTGCTGTTGATCACCGCGCAGCGCTTGGTGCGCCGCTTGTGCGAGAAGTGCAAAGAGGTGGCCGACTACCCGCGCGAGGCCTTGCTGCGAGCCGGTTTTCTGGAAGAAGAGCTGGACGGCAGCTGGAAGCAATATCGCGCGGTCGGCTGCAGCAGTTGTAACAACGGTTACCGCGGACGGGTCGGCGTTTACCAAGTGATGCCGATCACCGACGCGATCCAGCGCATCATTCTGGCCGAGGGTTCGGCGATGGATATTGCGGTGCAAGCCAAGCTGGAAGGCGTGCGCGATTTGCGCCAGTTTGGCCTTGTCAAGGTGCGAGCCGGCGTGACCACGCTGGAAGAAGTGCTGTCGGCCACCAATGAATAGCCTGCAGATATCGACGCAGACCTGAGGCAAAGGAGAAAACATGGCGACTAGCGCAACAGCCCGCAGCAGCAAGGACTTCGTCTTCGAGTGGGAAGGCAAGGACCGCAACGGCAAGATCGTGCGCGGCGAAATGCGTGCCGGTGGCGAGGCCATGGTCAGCGCGTCGATGCGCCGCCAGGGCGTGCTGGTCAGCAAGGTCAAAAAGCGCCGCAGCAGTGGTGGCAAGGCCATCAAGCAAAAGGACATCGCCGTGTTCACCCGCCAACTGGCCACGATGATGCGTGCCGGTGTGCCGTTGCTGCAATCGTTCGAGATCGTCGGCCGGGGCAGCACCAACCCGCGCTTGACCCGGCTGTTGAACGACATTCGTCAAGATGTGGAGACGGGCACCAGCTTGTCGACCGCGCTGCGCAAGCATCCGATGTACTTCGACGCGCTGTATTGCAACCTGGTCGAAGCCGGCGAAGCGGCCGGTATTCTGGAATCACTGCTGGACCGCTTGGCCGTTTATCAGGAAAAGACGGTCGCCATCAAGAACAAGATCAAGTCGGCGCTGACCTATCCGATCGCCGTGCTGGTGGTGGCCTTTGTGGTGGTGGCCGTCATCATGATTTTCGTGGTGCCGTCGTTCAAGGAGGTGTTCAAGAGCTTTGGTGCCGACCTGCCCGCGCCGACGATGATCGTGATCGCGATGTCGGAGTTCTTTGTCGCCTACTGGTGGGCGCTCTTCAGCGCCATCGGCGGCGGGCTCTACTTCTTCTTCCAGTCCTGGAAGCGCTCGGTCAAGATGCAGCACACGATGGACCGCATCCTGCTGAAGATCCCGGTCTTCGGCGATCTGCTTTACAAATCGGCGGTGGCGCGCTGGACGCGCACGCTGTCGACGATGTTTGCGGCCGGTGTGCCCTTGGTAGAAGCGCTCGATTCGGTCGGCGGGGCGTCCGGCAACGCAGTCTTCGCCGAGGCCACCGAGAAGATCCAGCGCGATGTCTCGACCGGCACCGCACTGACCACCGCCATGCAGGCGACCGCCATTTTCCCCAGCATGGTGTTGCAGATGGCAGCCATCGGCGAGGAGTCGGGCTCGCTCGACCACATGTTGGCCAAGTCGGCCGAGTTCTATGAGGACGAGGTCGATGAGGCGGTCAATGCGCTGTCCAGCCTGATGGAGCCCTTCATCATCGTCATCCTGGGCACCATCATCGGCGGCATCGTGGTGGCGATGTATCTGCCGATTTTCAAACTTGGCCAAATTGTTTAAGTCCGGATCCTGAATGAACGCTGAAATCGAATGGTTGTTGTCGCCGCTGGTGCTGGGAGTTTTTGGACTCTGCCTGGGCAGCTTCCTCAACGTGGTGGTGCACCGCCTGCCGCTGATGCTGGAGCGGCAATGGCTGGCCGATGCTGCGTCGCAACTGGGTGACGCGGCCGCCATCAGCCAGACCACCGCCGCGCCCAAGCCCGAAGCCGACTCGTTGACCGCAGCGGCTGCGGCGCTTTCGGCCCGGATCGACAAGTTGCCGCATCTGGGCCTCGCCCTGCCGCGCTCACGCTGCCCGTCTTGCGGCCATCAACTGGCATGGCATGAAAATCTGCCGTTGATCGGCTGGTTGCGCCTGGGCGGGCGCTGCTCGGCCTGCAAAACGCCGATTTCCAAGCGCTATCCACTGATCGAACTGGCGACCGGCCTGCTGTTTGCG
>CANFYD010000502.1 GCA_947450745.1 Burkholderiales bacterium | reverse complement strand
GTGCCCATGTATACCAACGCCGCTGGCGTCATCCCCATCGTGCAGGCGCTGCTGGCCAAGGGCGCGGCCCTGGGCACCGTGCTGGCCTTCATGATGAGCGTGATCGCGCTGTCGCTGCCCGAGATGATCATCCTGCGCAAGGTGCTCAAGGTGCGGCTCATCGCCACCTTTGTCGGGGTTGTCGCCACCGGCATTCTGATCGTGGGCTATGTGTTCAACGCGGTGCTCTGAATCCCGCTTTCTGTCTGCTTCACAAGCACATCGGAGTCATCCATGACCGTCAATCGCGCCGTCAGCATCTTTGCGGGTTTCATGCTCAGCGAGCCGCACTGACCTCGAAATCGAACGTGAATAGTTCACATCACCCAAGCTCAAGGAAGAACACCATGGACATCAAAGTACTCGGCACAGGCTGTGCCAACTGCAAGACCACCATCGCGCTCATTGACCAGATCGCCAAGGCTAAAGGCTTGCCCGTCACGATCAGCAAGGTCGAAGAGCTGCGCGACATAATCGGCTACGGCGTGATGAGCACGCCCGGCGTCGTGATCGACGGCAAGGTAGTGCACGCAGGCGGCGTGCCCAGCCGCGACAAGATCGAACAATGGCTGACGGCCTGAGGAGCCAAGCGTGAACGCAAGAGTTGAACTGCCTGCAGCCCTCGTGTCGTGTCAAGCGCCATCTGTCGCCGCCCACTTGCCCTCGCCGCGCAGGGCGTTGTTGCAAGCCTTGCCCATGCCACTGGGCATGAGCTGCAGCTCGCGCCTAGCCCTGCACGCCGATGGCGGCGCGGTCATGCGACATCTGACGCTTGACGCGACACTAGAGGTTTGCCCCGCCACCACGCGTCGGTTGATCGCCTAAGGTGCGCTGCTCGTGGACGTGCGCGAACGTAAAGAGGTACGGCACCGTTTTCAACACCGTCGCACCTGGCACCGAATTGACCAGCGAGCTGCACCGAATGAGCGCATCCCCATGAGTGCAGACCACGACCACGACCACGGCCACGCGCCGTCCAATTTCAACGCCGCTTTCGCCATTGGCATCACGCTGAACATCGCCTTTGTCGCGATCGAGGCGTTCTATGGATGGAAGGTGAATTCGCTGGCGCTGCTGGCCGACGCGGGCCACAACCTCAGCGACGTCATCGGCCTGGTGCTGGCCTGGGGCGGCGCGCTGGCCGGCAGGCTGCTGCCGGACGCACGCCACACTTATGGCTGGAAGCGCGCCAGCATCCTGGCCGTCTTCATCAACGCGTTGTTGCTGCTGGTGGCGATGGGTTCGCTGGCCTGGGAGGCCTTCCACAGGCTGCAGTCGCCACAGCCCATCCAGGGCGTCACCATCATGGTGGTGGCCGGCATCGGTATCGTCGTCAACACGGCCACGGCGCTGCTCTTCATGCGCGGCGGCGAGAGTGACCTGAATATCCGCGGCGCCTTTCTGCACATGGCCGCCGACGCGCTGGTCTCGGCCGGCGTGGTGGTGGCCGGGGGCTTGGCGCTGTGGTTCGGCTGGATCTGGCTCGACCCGGTGGTCAGCCTCGTCATTGCAGCTGTCATCGTGGTCGGCAGCTGGGGCCTGTTCAAGCAGTCGGTGCATCTGTTGTTCGACGGGGTCCCTGAGGGCGTGGACCTGCTCGCGGTGCAGGCCCTGCTGGAAGGCTTGCCCGGCGTGACGCGGGTCCACGATCTGCACGTGTGGGCCATGGGCACGTCAGAGATCGCGATGACTGCGCATCTGGTGATGCCCGAGGGCCATGCCGACGATGCCTTCCTTCAGAACGCGTCACGACAGTTGCACGACCGTTTCGAGATCGAGCACGTCACGATTCAGGTGATGCAAGTGCCGTTCACTAAGCCCTGCGCGGGCTTGGCAGGGCTATTGCCCATGCCTTGACCGAGCGCAAGCTGGGTGGTGACGGTCGGCGCATAGTCTTCGATGGGTCTGTCGGGTCACCTTTTTGCTGCTGTTTGCGTCTAAGCCCGATGTGGCAGTTGGGTCGTGGTCGACAGCCGCAGCTGGCCCATCGCTTCCTGTGGTGCGTGAGCCGGTATCCGACACCGACCCGTTTCAACACCTCTTTCAGGAGAAGACATGATGCCCGCACGACAGATCGTTCTTTGCCACCCGGTTCGCACCGCCATCGGCACCTACGGCGGCAGCCTCAAGGACATGCCCGCGCCGGATCTCGGCGCCGTCGCGATCCGCGAGACGCTGAAGCGCTCTGGTCTCGCGGCCGACAAGATCCAAAGCCTCGTGATGGGCCATGTGATTCAGGCCGGCGTCAAGATGAACGCTGCGCGGCAGGCCGGCATTGCAGCCGGCCTGCCGGTGCAGGTACCCGCGCTTACCGTCAACCGGGTCTGCGGCTCGGGCGCGCAGGGCTTGGTCAGCGCCGCACTGGAGATATGGGCCGGCATGATCGACTGCGCCATCGCTGGTGGGATGGAGAACATGGACCGTGCGCCTTACCTGCTGCCGCAAGGGCGCTGGGGCGCGCGCATGGGGGATGTGACGCTGTTCGACAGCATGTTGTACGACGGCCTGAACGATGCCTTCAGTGGCAAGCACTCCGGCTGGCACACGGAAGACTTGGTTTTGAAGAACGGCATCAGTCGTGAAGATCAAGACCGTTGGGCGCTGCGCTCGCAGCTGCGCTTCAGTGCGGCCCAGGCGGCGGGTAAGTTCGCCGCCGAGATCGCAGCTGTCGAGGTGCCTGGCCGCAAGGGCCCGACGCTGTTCGACAAGGACGAGCACAACCGACCTGAGACCACGGCGGAGTCGCTGGCCAAGCTCAAACCCGCCTTCCGCAAGGAGGGCACCATCACCGCCGGCAATGCGCCGGGGCTGAATTCGGCCGGCGCAGCCATGGTGGTGTCGCATGCGACCTGGGCCGAGAGGAACGGTTTGGTGCCGATGGCGCGGCTGGTGAGCTATGGCATCGGTGCCGTGGAGCCGGGCATGTTCGGTCTTGGCCCGGTGCCGGCAGTGCGGCAGGCGCTGGAGCGTGCCGATTGGTCGGTGGGGCAGGTGGACCGGGTCGAGATCAACGAGGCCTTCGCCGCTATCGCGCTAGCCTGCCTGCGCGAGATCGGCTTTGCCGAGGACATCGTCAATGTCGAAGGTGGTGCCATCGCGCATGGTCACCCGATCGGCGCCAGCGGCGCGGTGCTGGTCACGCGGCTGATGCATTCGATGAAGCGCGACGGGTGCAAGCGCGGCATCGTCACCTTGTGCATCGGGGGCGGCCAGGGCATTGCGCTGGCGATCGAGATGGTCTGAGAGCGCCCCCAGACCTGCCGCTTCGCGTCAGGCCCTCCGAGGGGGAGGAGAAACACTTGGGGCGGCCCGGCGCTTGTTTCTTGAGGCTGAGAACTTTTTACTGCGCGACCGCCATGCGTCGTTGGCCGAATGCTAGGAGTCTGCGCGGCAGAGGGCGGCGACAAGCGAAAGGTGGCCCCAGCGAGGACAGTTTTTGCCGGATTTGAAGCTTCATAGCTCCGC
>CANFYD010000501.1 GCA_947450745.1 Burkholderiales bacterium | reverse complement strand
TTGGTGTCGCTCAAGGTGAAACCTACGCTGAAGGGCGAGGCATGAATAGCAAATCCAAAATCAATATCTTGAGGACCGATGCAGACGGCTTTGCTGCGAATACAAAGCCAGCCACGCTGATTCTTGAAATCAGCCGCACGGAAATCGAGTCTTTGAATTTCACGAGTTCGCTGGAACGCTTGATGGTGATGGCCGAAACCCGCGAGAGCACCCTGCTCTACCGGGAATCGCTGTTGCTGATGATCACCGGCTACGACAACGACCGGCGCGAACTGGCCGAGATTCCTCAAGTCCGCCTGTTCATGTCGCGACTTACCGAGGACTGGCCACACTGGCTTTGGTTCCTCAGCCGCGAGCAAGGCACGATCAGCTTGTTGATGTCGCTGCTGTGCGAAGTGAAGATCCATCGCGCACGCGGGCAGTTCGGCATCGAGTTCACAAATCCGAAAGAACTTTCAGACCGGCTCGTCGATCTCTTGGACCGAGGTATCGCACTTTTCGAAGCCTTCGACATTTCGCCGGAGCTTGTCAACCCATCGGCGCAAAGCGCCCTCGCCGCCCTTCGTGGCGCGTGATCGTGCTTGAAACACGGATCTCGGCTTCAAATTCGACCTCTCAGAACGGCCCAGGCTCGCCGTTTGATAGGTGTCCAAGGCCGACGCATGTCTTCACCACCAAGAGGCCGCTACAGCGCGTTTTGAGAGGTTTTCACTGTTCAACGGGGTGCATCCACCCGTCGAAATGCGCTCGATGGCGTTATATCTTTTGCAACGCAGTGCAATGACCCAAAGCATCGATCTCTATGCGCTTTCCGCCCGCCTGCTGATGCTCGGCGCGATGTACGTCCTAATGCGCACGTTTTCGCGCTGGCCCTATGTCAGCGCCCTGCTCTGGTTTCCAGGCACGTTCGCGCACGAGATGGCGCACCTGGTCGTGGGCATCCTTTTCAGGGCCAAGCCTGTCGGCGTGTCGCTTTGGCCACGGCGCATCCCAGGCACAAACCATTTCATCCTTGGGCATGTTGCGTTTGCAAACCTCAACTGGTGGAAGAAGCTGCCCGTGGCGACAGCCCCACTCTTGCTGCTGTTTCCGCTGGGATGCTGGATCGTCCTGGATTCGCTGCAGGTGACGGGAGTGGTGCCGCGAGAAATGTCGGCCATCTTGATTTACTGCTTTGTTGCACTTCAATGCTTCGTCGGTGCCTGGCCTAGTCCCCAAGATTGGGCCCTGGCCCGCCCTGCCCTCTACGTGTTGATGGGTTTGTTTCTTGCCGGATGGGTCAGCTACTTTGCACTCAGTGGCTTCATCAATTTCTGAGCCTGTTGGCTTGTTCTTTCCGACATAGTCGAGCTTCCATGGACAACGAATCGATCATCTTGGCCCGCGTCACGGCCTCGCATTTGGCCCTCGCCAGAGGCTGGATCAATGGCGTGGACTTGGCCGAGTTGGGCAAGCGCTATTTGGCGGGCCTCGGAGATGATGATGGCATCGTCGATCTGCGCGTGGTGAAGTCGTCACTCACGCGTGTGCTGCAGGAGTTGGCCAATGCGGCGACGCGCAACAGCATCCCAGGTGGAGCCACCCTGCACCGGCAAGCCTGTCGTATCAACGTCGATGCGCGGGGACCCAATGCAGGTGATCACCCGCCTCGAATCCCTTTCGACACCTATGTGCGTTCCCTTGAGTTTGGGGGCGAGTTCAGCCACGATGAGTTGCTGATGGCCTATGCGCAAGCCCACCCCCCGGTGGATTCAGGCCACGAACGCGCTCTCAATCGGCAGTCGCGCTTGATTGAGCGCCAGATCAATTTGTTGCACCACTTGGAAAATTACCTCGCCACCCCTATTCGCTGGGAGGACAAGGTATCGGGCTGGTTCGCTCCCGCGCTGGCCGAACGGCTTGAAACGGGCGGGTTCAAGACGATTCAGCAATTGGCCGTGGCTGTGGCGGCAAGGCCGAACGAGTGGTTCATGGATGTGGCGGGCATTGGTGCGAGCAAAGCTTCTCGGATCGAGCGCTACCTTCGAAGCAATCTGGGCCTGATCGAAAACGAGTTGGCCATGCGGGGCGTGGCCTACCTCTATGTTGAAACCATTGATCCCATGCGTGAGCGGAGGCCGACGCTTGAGATCGCTGATCTCACCGCCCTGTCCTCTTCTTCACAAGCCGTCGCCCTGCCCTCTTTTCATCTGCCCGGTAAAGAAGACCTGGACGGATCTCAGGGACGACTGCGCGACCGGCACAACGCGTCTGCCATCGAGGCCACCAACGACTACGAGGCGATGAAGACCTGGCTCAAGCTCAAGAAGTCAGCCGTCACCGTCAAGCTTTACGAACGCGAGGTTACGCGGTTGATCGCCTGGAGCGTGCAGGTTCGCCAGCGTCCGATGAGCTCGTTGTCCATTGAGGATGCGATTGAATACAGGAACTTCCTGGGGGCCATTCCGCCCAGCATCCTCATTAAGAAGGGGCCCAGAGCGCGAACCCGCACTGCACGCGGCGCTCAGGACGAAAGCCAATCCATAGCTGTTGCGGGCTTCACGCAGACCGCATTGAAGTCATCCAGCATCAAGAAGGCGCTGGTGATCGTGAGCGGATTTTTCTCCTGGCTGGCATCCGTTCGCTACGTGACGGCCAACCCTTTCGTCGGCGTTCAGGTCACGTCGGGATTGGCAGGCGTCGGGATGGGCTCTACCGAGGCAGAGGACGAAGACAGCATGGAGCGGGCGCGAGAACGACGGGCCAGTGTGCTCGGGCGTGTGCTGCCGTGGGAGGCGACGGCCGCCATCAACCGCTACTTGGACGCGTCCCCAACGCCCAAAGAATCCGCCTTTCATGCCCGCGCTCGATTCCTTTTCAAACTCGCGACGATGACGGGACTGCGGATCTCGGAGATGGCCGCTGCCAGGCGGGATCATTTGGAGTACATCGAACCGGACCCAGTGTCAGGCAGTGAAGGGGGTTGGCTTTTGCATGTCCTGGGCAAGCGGGACAAGCCGCGTGAGGTGCCAATGCCGGACGAGTTGATTGCAGAGCTGCAGATTTATCTGGCTCACCGCGGGCTCATCACCCTGCCCTCCACCTCGCTCGCAGTCGACAAAGGAGTGTTCTTGATTGGTGCTTATCCGTCCCACGTTGCCTCAGTTGCGGAAGCTGCAGCATCGGATCTTGCCATTGAGGCACGTAGAAAAATCGATCCCTTGGCCAGGGTGCGTAAGCGAAAGAAAGCGGCCGATGGCGTTCGTCCGCTGACCCTGCATCTAGCCCTGAAAGAACTCTTCAAGGTCTCATTGGTGTCCAGTCAGTTCAAGGGCGAGAAGACTGCCGAGAAGATGCAGAAGGCTTCGGCGCACTGGCTTCGGCACACGCTGGCCACGCGTGCCGTCGCATCCGGCACGCCGATTGATGTCGTGGCCGGGATCTTTGGACACGCCAACATCGCCACGACCAGCATCTACATTCAGGCTGAGCGTCACCGCAAGCTGGCGGAAATGAGAAAGCTTTGGTCCGGAACC
>CANFYD010000500.1 GCA_947450745.1 Burkholderiales bacterium | reverse complement strand
GAGAATTCCGAGCACCCGCCCAACGACGCATGGCGGCCGCGCAGTAAAAAGTTCTCACCCTCTCAGCCCTTCAGCACTGTTGCCATCGCTTGTGCCACTGCAGGCAGATTTTTTTCGTTCAACGCGGCCACGCAGATGCGCCCCGAGTCAACGCCGTAAACGCCGAACTCACTGCGCAGCCGCTGCATTTGAGTGGCCGACAGACCGGAGTAGCTGAACATGCCTTGTTGGCGCGTCACGAAGCTGAGATCTTGCGTCACGCCGGCTGTTTGCAGCGCGGCGACCAGTGCTGTGCGCATCGCCCGGATGCGCAAGCGCATGCCGGTCAGCTCTTCTTCCCACAGGGCCCGCAGTGCCGGCGTTGACAGCACGGTGGCCACCACTTGCGCACCGTGGGTTGGCGGGTTGGAGTAGTTGGTGCGGATGACGATTTTCAACTGGCTCAAGACCCGCACGGTTTCTTCGGCCGAGGCGCACACCACGCTCAGTGCACCGACGCGCTCACCGTAGAGCGAAAAGCTCTTGGAGAAACTGGTGGAGACGAAGAAATCGAGGCCGGACGCCAGGAATTGCTGAATGACCGCGCCGTCCTCGGCAATGCCTGCGCCAAAGCCTTGGTAAGCCATGTCGAGAAACGCCACCAAGCCGCGTGTTTTGACGACCGCGACCACTTGATCCCACTGGGCCGGGGTCAGATCGTAGCCGGTCGGGTTGTGGCAGCAGGCATGCAGCACGACCACCGTGCCGGCCGCTGCCGCATCCAGTGCCGCCAGCATCGCGTCAAAGTTGATGCCCAGATTGGCGGCGTCGTAATAGGGGTAGGCACCGACCTTGAAACCGGCGTTGGTGAACAGGGCTCGGTGGTTCTCCCAGCTCGGGTCGGAGATCAACACCTGCGCTTCGGGGTTCAAGCGCTTCAAGAAGTCGGCCCCAATTTTCAGGCCGCCGGTGCCGCCGATCGCCTGCACGGTGGCGACGCGCTTGGCCAACACGGCCACACTGTCGGCACCGAAGACCAGTGCCTGCACGGCCTTGTCGTAGGCCGCGATACCGTCGATGGGCAGATAGCCGCGGGCCTTGGGTGCTGCCAGCATCGCACCTTCGGCTTCTGCGACGCAGCGCAACAACGGCAGTTTGCCGTCTGCATCGGTGTAGACGCCCACGCCCAAATTGACTTTGGCCGGGTTGGGGTCGGCATTGAACTGTTCATTGAGGCCCAGGATCGGGTCGCGGGGGGCCATTTCGACGGCGGCAAACAAGGACATGAGGGAACTTCCTGACAGAACGGTGGCAACGAAATTGGCTTGACTCGAGAGCCTGCCAAAGCAAGTGAGAGGCGCCTGCGCTAACCTGTCGGGTTGCGCAGCCCGCCAATTCTAGGCGGCTTGGCGCCTGGTTCCAGGGAATACCCGATGCAAGCAATGCCCGAAGTCATAGACAACACCGCTGAAAAATCACCGCAATCCGAAGAGCTGAAGGGGGAGTTCGTGTCCTTCGAGGGCTCGCCCTTCCAACTCTTTCAACCGTTCCCGCCCGCCGGCGATCAGCCGGCGGCGATCGATAAATTGGTCGAAGGCATCAAGGACGGCTTGAGTTTTCAAACGCTGCTGGGCGTGACCGGTTCCGGCAAGACCTTCACCATGGCCAATGTGATTGCCCGACTGGGCCGGCCGGCCATCATCTTTGCGCCGAACAAGACGCTGGCGGCCCAGCTCTACAGCGAGTTCAGGGATTTTTTCCCGAATAACGCGGTCGAATATTTCGTCAGTTACTACGACTATTACCAGCCCGAGGCCTATGTGCCGCAGCGCGACCTGTTCATCGAAAAGGACAGCGCCATCAACGAGCACATCGAGCAATTGCGACTGTCGGCCACCAAGAGCTTGATGGAGCGGCGCGACGTGGTGATCGTGGCTTCGGTGTCGGCCATCTACGGCATCGGCAACCCAGCCGACTACCACCAGATGGTGATGACCTTGCGTTTGGGTGACAAGCTGGGTCAGCGTGATGTGATCGCGCAACTGATCCGCATGCAATACACCCGCAACGAGGTGGACTTCAGCCGCGGCGCTTTTCGGGTGCGCGGAGACACCATTGATGTGTTTCCGGCCGAACATTCCGAGCTGGCGCTGCGTATCGAGCTGTTCGATGACGAGGTGGAGAGCCTGCAGCTGTTTGACCCGCTGACCGGCAAGGTGCGTCAGAAGATCGTGCGCTTTACCGTGTATCCGAGCAGCCATTACGTGACACCGCGCGAAAAAGTGCTGGCCGCAATGGACGGGATCAAGCAGGAGCTGCGCGAGCGGGTGGGGCAGTTTGTGGCCGACGGGAAGTTGGTGGAGGCGCAGCGTTTGGAGCAGCGCACCCGCTTTGACCTGGAAATGCTGCAGGAGGTGGGGCACTGCAAAGGCATCGAAAACTACACTCGCCATTTATCCGGCGCGCAACCGGGTGAAGCACCGCCGACGCTGATCGATTACCTGGCTTCTGATGCCTTGATGTTCCTGGACGAAAGTCATGTGCTGATCGGCCAATTTGGCGGCATGTACAACGGCGACCGGGCGCGCAAAACGACGCTGGTGGAATACGGCTTTCGGTTGCCGTCGGCGCTGGATAACCGACCGCTCAAGTTTGCCGAATTCGAACGCAAGATGCGGCAAGCAGTGTTTGTGTCGGCCACGCCGGCCGCTTACGAAAACGACAACACCGGCCAGGTGGTGGAGCAGGTCGTGCGGCCGACCGGCTTGGTCGATCCCTTGGTCGAGGTCCGGCCGGCGGTGCATCAGGTTGATGATGTGCTGCAGGAGATTCGCGAACGCGTGGTCTTGAGCGAGCGCGTGTTGATCACGACGTTGACCAAGCGCATGGCCGAACAGCTGACCGATTATTTGAGCGACAACGGTGTCAAGGTGCGCTATTTGCACTCGGATGTGGACACGGTCGAGCGGGTCGAGATTCTGCGTGACTTGCGCCTGGGTGTGTTTGACGTGCTGGTCGGGATCAACTTGCTGCGTGAGGGCATCGACATTCCCGAGGTCACGCTGGTGGCGATTGTGGATGCCGACAAGGAGGGCTTTTTGCGCTCCGAGCGCAGCTTGATTCAAACCATCGGCCGTGCCGCCCGGAACGTCAAAGGCAAGGCGATTTTGTACGCCGACCGCATCACCGAATCGATGCGCAAGGCGATGGGCGAGACCGAGCGGCGGCGTGAAAAGCAAATGGCCTTCAACGAGTTGCATGGCATCACGCCTCGCAGCGTCTCCAAACGTATCAAGGACATGATTGACGGCGTTTATTCGGAGAAGTCCGGGCGCGATGACCAAAAACTGCTGCAAGTGGCTGCGGTCGAGCAACTGTCAGAGAAGGACTTGAGCAAACGCATGGCTTTGCTGGAAAAGCAGATGCTGGTGCACGCCCGCAATCTGGAGTTCGAGCAGGCGGCCAGAGTGCGCGATCAATTGGCCCAGTTGCGCGAGCAGGCCTTCGGCGCGGTAGGCCACGACACCGTGGGCTGAAGCCGCACGACGCTTGCAAAG
>CANFYD010000499.1 GCA_947450745.1 Burkholderiales bacterium | reverse complement strand
GGCCTGGATCTTCAGCGTGTCTTCCACCTCAAAGCGGCTGCTGGCATTGCGCATCTCGCCTGCGTCACCGGCTTGGCCGCCGCTTTCGGCATAAAAAGGCGTGTGGTCGAGCACCACCACCGCGTCGTCACCGGCCTGGGCCGCGTTCACGCTGACACCGTCGAGGTAGACGGCCAACACTTTGGAGGTTTCGCAGACCAGATGCTTGTAGCCGTGGAAGGCGGTGGCCGCACCGCTGTAGGCCAGGCCTTGCGCCATCTTGAACTTGCCGGCCGCGCGGGCGTTGTCGCGCTGCTTGGCCATCGCCGCGTCAAAACCGGCTTGGTCGACGGTCACGCCGCGCTCGCGGCAGACGTCCGCCGTCAGGTCGACCGGGAAGCCGTAGGTGTCGTGCAGCTTGAAGGCCAGTTCGCCGTCAAACTGCTTCAGACCCGGCGTCAGCGCGCCTTCCAGAATCTCCATGCCGTTGGCAATGGTCTGGAAGAAGCGCTCTTCTTCTTGCTTCAGCACCTCGGTGACACGCGCTTGCGCGGCACGCAATTCGGGGTAGGCGTCACCCATTTGGTGGGCCAGCTCAGTCACCAGTTTGTGGAAGAACGCGCTGCGGGCACCCAGCTTGTAGCCGTGGCGGATGGCGCGGCGGGCAATCCGGCGCAGCACATAACCGCGCCCCTCGTTACCGGGAATGACGCCGTCCACGATGGTGAAGCTGCATGCGCGGATGTGGTCGGCAATGACCTTCAGCGACGCGCTGTTGACATCGCAATCGACCGCTCCGGCGGCATCCACCGCCACCTTGGCCGCGTTGATCAGGCCGACAAAGGTGTCGATGGAATAGTTGGAATGCACATGCTGCAACACCGCAGCCAAGCGCTCCAGCCCCATGCCGGTGTCGACCGAGGGCTTGGGCAGCGCGTGCATGACACCGTCTTCGGTGCGGTTGAACTGCATGAAGACGTTGTTCCAGATCTCGATGTAGCGGTCGCCGTCTTCGGTCGGGCTGCCCGGCGGGCCGCCGGCCACTTCCGGGCCGTGGTCGAAGAAGATTTCGGTGCAGGGGCCGCAGGGGCCCGTGTCACCCATCATCCAGAAATTGTCTGAAGCGTAGCGGCCGCCCTTGTTGTCGCCGATGCGCACGATGCGCTCGGCCGGGATGCCGATCTTCTGGTTCCAGATGTCATAAGCCTCGTCATCTTCGGCGTAGACCGTGACCCAGAGCTTTTCGGCCGGCAGTTTGAAATGCTCGGTCAGCAACTCCCAGGCGAAGGAGATGGCGTCTTCCTTGAAATAGTCACCGAAGCTGAAGTTGCCCAACATCTCGAAAAAGGTGTGGTGGCGCGCGGTGTAACCGACGTTGTCGAGGTCGTTGTGCTTGCCGCCGGCGCGAATGCACTTTTGCGAGGTGGTGGCACGCTTGTAGGCGCGCTTGTCAAAGCCGAGGAACACGTCCTTGAACTGGTTCATGCCGGCGTTGGTGAACAGCAGCGTCGGGTCATCGCCGGGCACGACCGGGCTGGAAGCGACGATCTGATGCCCCTTCGATTCGAAGAACTTCAGAAACGTCTGGCGTATTTCGGCTGCTTTCATGCGCGGGCTTTCTTTCCGGGGTCTTCGGCTATTCACCTGCTTCTTCTGCAGGAAACGGCTTGATTTTTAGAGTTTTTGATTATATGGGCGGGGCCTGCTGTTGCTTGAAGTGGCTGGACGCAGCTGGACATGACTGGACATGGCTAGGAGTCTGCGCGGCAGAAGGATCGGCGGCTGCAAGGCGGCCGCAGCGGTCCATTTTTCACCGTCTTTTTGCCCCATAGCGGAGCTATGAAGCTTCAAATCCGGCAAAAACTGTCCTCGCTGGGGCCACCTTTCGCTATCGCCGCCTTCTACCGCGCAGACTCTTAGGCTTCGCTGGGTGGAGAGTCGGCGCACGGCCCGCTGCACCGGCTCGGCGCAGCGGTTAGAGTTGCGCCTCGAATTGCAACGTAGATCGGAGTGAACGCGATGAACAGCAAGACCTCACCTTTGGCCGCCCTGGAAGACGCCAGCCTTTTGAAAACCCAGGCCTTGATCAACGGCGAATGGGTCAGCGGTGCGACGCAGTTTGCGGTCACCGACCCGGCCACCGGCGCGCTGCTGGCCCATGTCGCCAACCTGGGTGCCGCCGAAGCCGAGGCCGCCATTGCTGCCGCCCACAACGCCTGGGGCCCGTGGCGCAGCAAGACGGCCAAGGAGCGCGGCGCCATCCTGATGCGCTGGTCGCAGTTGATCAACAAGCATGCCGATGACCTGGCCCGCATCATGACCGCCGAGCAGGGCAAGCCGCTGGCCGAAGCGCGTGGCGAGGTCGCTTATGGGTCCAGCTTCATCGACTGGTTTGCCGAAGAAGGCAAGCGTGTTTACGGCGAAACTATCCCCACCACCGACAACAACAAGCGCTACTTGGTCATCAAGCAGCCGATGGGCGTTTGCGCGGCGATCACGCCGTGGAACTTCCCGATCGCGATGATCACCCGCAAGGTCGCACCGGCGCTGGCTGCCGGTTGCACGGTGGTGATCAAGCCGGCCGAGGCGACGCCGCTGTGCGCCCTGGCGCTGGCCGAGTTGGCGCAGCGCGCCGGCATGCCGGCCGGTGTGTTGAATGTGTTGAGCGCCGACGCCGACAACTCGGTCGCCATCGGCCATGTGCTGTGCGACAGCGATGTGGTGCGGCATCTGTCCTTCACCGGCAGCACCGAGGTGGGCCGCATCCTGATCCGCCAATGTGCGCAGACGGTCAAGAAGTTGTCGCTGGAGCTGGGCGGCAACGCACCCTTCATCGTCTTTGATGATGCCGACCTGGACAGTGCCGTCGAAGGCGCGATGGCCAGCAAATACCGCAACGCCGGCCAGACCTGCGTGTGCGCCAACCGGCTTTATGTGCAGGCCGGCGTGTACGACGCCTTCCTTGAAAAGCTGGCGCTGAAGGTGGGCGCGTTGAAGGTTGGCAATGGCTTCGAGGCCGGCGTGCATCTGGGCCCGTTGATCGACGAGCAAGCAATGGCCAAGGTCGATGCCCATGTGGCCGACGCGCTGGCGCTGGGCGCACGGCTGTTGGTGGGCGGCAAACGCGCCACCGAGCTGGGCGCGCAGTTCTATGAGCCGACGCTGCTGGCCGACGTGACGCCGGCCATGTTGTGTTCGCGTGAAGAGACCTTTGGCCCGGTGGCACCGGTGTTCAAGTTCAACACCGAAGCCGAGGCGATCGCCCTGGCCAACAACACCGAGTTCGGCCTGGCCAGCTACTTCTACAGCCGCGACATCGGCCGCATCTTCCGCGTCGGCGAGGCGCTGGAATACGGCATGGTCGGCGTCAATACCGGCCTGATCGCCACCGCCGAAGTGCCCTTCGGCGGCGTCAAGCAATCCGGCCTCGGCCGCGAAGGCGCGCGCCAGGGCATGGACGACTATGTGGAGGTGAAGTACCTGTGCCTGGGCGACATCTTGAAGTGAGATCCTGAAGCAGGCGCGGGCCGCAACCCTCAGTTGCTCAGCTGCCCGGCG
>CANFYD010000498.1 GCA_947450745.1 Burkholderiales bacterium | reverse complement strand
TTGAGGGCAGGCTTGTCCGGCTGATCGCCATAAAAAGCAGCACCAGCGCTCAATCGGCCAGATAGCGCAGCGCCTGCGCCTGAATGCTCAGCTTCAGCTGCCCGCCCAACAGCGGCAGGCTGCGCTGATCCGGCAGCCGCAGCACCAGCAGCTCGCCCAGCGCCGTGCGCAACTCCAGGCTGCGGCTTTGATGACTAGCGTGGCAGGCGAGCAGCTCGGCGCTGAAGACCCAGGCGTCAGCAGACGCCTCGGCCTGATCACTGCTGATCTGCAGCGCCTCTATCGGCGCGATCCAACTGCCGCTGGCGCGCTGCAGCGCTCCCGGTGCCAGACAGGCATCGAAGCGATTGAAGGCGCCCAGAAAATCGGCCACGCGGCGGCTGGCCGGCGTCTGCCAGAGCTCGTGCGGCGGGCAGCATTGCGCAATGCTGCCGTCGAACATCACCGCCACTTGGTCGGCCAACTCGTAAGCTTCCTCGCGGTCATGGGTGACCAGCAAACAGGTCTGGCCCAGCTCGCGCTGCAAGCGCCGGAACGAGCGCCGCAGCGGCAGGCGGAACGATTCATCCAGGGCCGAGAACGGCTCATCCATCAGCAACAGCGACGGCTTGCGCGCCAGCGCTCGCGCCAAGGCCACACGCTGCCTTTGGCCGCCAGACAACTGCCCTGGCAGCTTGGCAGCATGGCTTTCCAGCTCGACCAGCTCCAGCAGTTCGCCTGCTCGTGTCGTGGCGGCCGCCGCACTGTGGCCGCCCGCCAGCAGGCCGAACTTGACGTTCTCCAGCACCGACAAATTGGGGAACAGCGCGTAATGCTGGAACACCACGCCAACGCCGCGCTCGCGAGCGGCCATGCCGGTCACATCGCGCCCTGCGATCAGGATCTGCCCGCCGTCCAGCTCGGCCAGCCCGGCAATGGCGCGCAGCAAGGTCGTCTTGCCGCAGCCCGACGCGCCCAGCAGCGCCAGCATCTGCCCCTTGGCTACCGCCAAGTCGATGCCGCGCAAGACCTGGCGGCCACCCAGGACCGCGCTGGCTTGCCGCACGATCAGTTCTTCTTCTTTGATGTCCATGTCATGCCTTGTACGACCAACCCTAACAACATCACCACAGCAAAACTCAAGACGATCAGCGCCGCCGACTGGTGGCCGTTGACACCCCGCATGCTGTTCAGCAGCGGCTGCAGCAACTCCACCGAGCCGCCCAGCAGCAGGTTGGCAATCGCGAACTCCATCGCCGCCCCGGTCCAACTGAGCAGCAGCGCGGCCACCAGCGCTGGAGCCAGCAAGGGCAGCAGCACACGCCGCAGCAAATAGCCGTCGCTGGCACCGAGCGTGCGGCCGGCCTCCAGCAAGGTCGCAGCGTCGAGCTGCTGCAGCGCGGCGATCAGCGTCTTGTGCACCAGCGGGAACAGCAGCGGCGTGACCAGCAACACGTAGACCACCGGCAAATTCAGATAAGCACCCCAGCGGCCGACGAACAGCTCCAGCGCGTTGATCGCCAGCACCACCGGCGGAATCGCAAAGGGCAGCAGCGCCAGCAGGTCGAGCAGCCGCAGCAGGCCGGGTGATTTAAGTGCGCTCAAATAAGCCATCACGCTGGCCGCCCCGCCCAGCAGCACCGCCAGCAGCGCGCTTTGCAGCGACAGCCACAGCGTGGTCACCACCGCCTTCTGGCTGCGCGGGTCCTGCCCCACCTCGATCAGCCAGCGCCACGTCGGCTCCTGCGGCAGCAGGCCGTCCCAGCGCTCGGTCAGCGCATAGACCAGCACCACGGCGGGCGGCAGGCAAGCCAGCAGCAGCATGGCGAGCAGGGCCAGATTGGAGAGGGACAGCACGCTCTTTTTCATGCGAACCGCCGCAATCTGGCGGCCAGCAGCCGGCCGCCGCCAATCACCGCCACCAGCATCACGAACATCACCAGCGCCAGCAGCGCGGAAATCTCGGGCTGCGAAAAGATGTCGCCGCTGACCAAGCTGGCGATCCGCACCGCCAGCACATTGGCCGCCGTGCCGGACAGCGCAAACGGCGTGGCATAAGCCGCCGCCGCGTTGGCAAACAGCAAGCTGCCCACTTCCACCAAGCTGGGCAACAGCAGCGGCAAGCCGACGCGCCGCCAGAACAGCGCCGGCGTGGCGCCCAAGGTCAGCGCGGCCTCCAGCAGCGCGCCATCCAACAGGCGCACCGGGGCCAGCAACAACAGCGTCGCCAGCGGCACCTGGAAGCACACATAGGCCAGCAGCAGGCCGGAGCTTTGGTACAGATTGATGGACAGCCCCACACCGGCCAGCCCGGCGCTGAGCAAACCCTGGGCGCCGAACAGCAGCGTCAGCGCCACCGCCAGCGGCACACCGGCGAAGTTGGCCCCCAAGCCCGCCAGCAAGGACACCACGCCATGCTGCTGCGGCCGCTGTGCCACGGCCACCGCCGCCCCCAAGCCGATCAGCAAGGCCAGCGCGGTGGAAAGCGCCGAGAGCCAGACGGTGTTGAGCAGCGCTTGCAGGTAGTAGTCATCGCTGAACAGCTCGGCGGCGGCGCAGTCCTGACCCATTGCGCATTGCCCCAACAGGCTGGCGTTGCGCCAGATGAAGGGCAAGAGCACCGCGAACGAGACAATCGCCAACAAGGGCGCGGCCAGCCACCAAGCCCGGCGGGACAGCGGCATCGAGGCGGCCATCAATCAGCCGTCGAGACACGCGCCAGGTGCTTGACCACAAAGCCGCGCAGCCCGAGCTGGCTGTCCGGCAGGGTGACATCCACTGCGTGGCCGGCGCAGGGCAGCCAGACCAGCGGCGTTTCGCGCTCCACCGCCAGCGGCCCGCCGTGCATGCGGTCGGCGTGCATGCCGTGGTCGCTGGTCAGCAGCACGTCGTAACCGGCCGCATGCCAGACAGGGATCAGCAGCGCCAACATCATGTCCAAGCGGCGTGCGCACAGGCTGTAGGCGGTCGATTCGCCGCCCGACTGATGGCCGGCGGTGTCGGGGCCCATCGGATGCACCCAGAGCAAGTCCGGGTTGACGCTTTGGCGCAGATGCTCCGCGTCGGCCAGCAGGTGTGAGTCGGGGTATTCGTCCTCGAAGTACCAACTGCCCGCTTTGACGCCGGCCTCGGGCACGGCCGCCTGGCGATGCAGCAGCGGCTCGAAGCGCTGCCCGGACAGCAGCTCATAAAACCAGTGATAAGCCGCCACCGCCGAGCTGTTGCCCGCCGCCGCCAGCTCATCAAACACGGTGCTGCCGCAGCGCTGCCCCGCCTGCGCATTGCTGACGATGCCATGCGCCAGCGGCGTCTGTCCGGTGATCAGCGTGGCGTAGAGCGGGCGCGACAAGCTGGGCAGCTCGCAGCGCAGAGTGCGGCACTGCGCGCGGCCGGCCTCGTTCAACGCCTGCAAATAGCCCATGTAGTCGCGGGCGGTGTCGGCCCGCAGGCCGTCGGCCAGCAGCACCACCAGTTTGTTGTTCATCGGTGTCTTGTTCATCACGCTCATGATCCCGCCGCCATCACTTCTTTTTGCCAAGCGCGTGGCAGCTTCTTGACCTCGTC
>CANFYD010000497.1 GCA_947450745.1 Burkholderiales bacterium | reverse complement strand
CCCATCAGGTGCAGGGCGCGGGCGCGCCGGCCCAGTGAGTCGGGGTCGAGCTGGCTGATCTGCTGTGCGGCGTAATAACTGAGCGCCTTCTCGCCCACCACGTCCAGCGCGTCGAGGCGGCCGACCGGCTCCAGCTTCTGGCGCAGGTCCACCAGCATGAATTCGATCAAGCCCTCCGCTTGCACGCGCTGCTCATGCGCTTCCTGGGCCTTCCACAAGGCCACGCCGATGCCGGTCAGCAGTGCCAACGAGGCCAAGCTGCCGGTGGCGACGCCGACCCGGTGGCGGCGCATGAACTTCTTGAAGCGGTAGCCGGCGCTGTCCGGTCTGGCCTTGATCGGCTCATACGCCAACCAGTGGCGCAGGTCGTCGGCCAGCGCGCTGGCGTTCGGGTAGCGCTCGGCCGGGGCCTTTTTGAGGGCGCAGGCGACGATGGTGTCGAGGTCGCCCCGCAGCTCGCGGGCGCGCTGCGTGTTGAGCTTGCCGCCCGCGCCGCGCAAGCGCTCGGACAGCCGCCGTGGTTCCACCTCCACCACGGTGCGCATGCGCTCCAGCAAGGTGGCGTCGGCTGCGGCCTCGGTGGTCGGGTGCTGGCCGCACAGCAGCAAATAGAGCAGCACACCGAGGGCGTAGACATCGGTGGCGGTGGTCACGTCGCCGCCTTCGACCTGCTCGGGCGCGGCAAAGCGCGGGGTGAAGGCGCGGCCGGCCTGGCGGGTCAGCTCGGACGCTGCCGCGCCGGCCGCCGCGTTGGCTTCGGTCGGGCTGCTGTCGTCCAGCAACTTGGCAATGCCGAAGTCCAGCAGCTTGACCTCGCCGGCGGCCGTCACCAGGATGTTGGACGGCTTCAAGTCCCGGTGCAGGATCAGCCGGTTGTGCGCATGCGCCACCGCCGCCAGCACGTCGAGGAACAAGCGCACGCTGGCGCGGGTGTCGAGGGTGTGGTCTTGGCAATAGCGGTCCAGCGGCAGGCCGTCCACATATTCCAGCACCAGATAGGGCTGGCCACCTGCCGGGGCGATGCCGGCATCCAGCAGCCGGGCAATGTGCGGATGGGCCAGTCGGGCCAGAATCTGCCCCTCGCGAGCGAAGCGCTGGGCACCGCCTTGGCCCAGCAGCCCGGCGTTCAGGAATTTGATCGCGACTTGGCCCTCATAGCGCCCGTCGGTGCGCCGGGCCAGCCACACCGTGCCCATGCCGCCCTGGCCGATCTGGCGCTCCAGCGTGTAGGTGCCGACCGTTTGACCGGCCAAGTTGACCGGCTCGGGCGCAGCGTCCGGGATGTGGGGCAGCGCCGGGCTGGCCAAATAGTTGGCCTCTTCCATCGCGTCCTGGCGCGCCAGCAGTTCCTGCAGATCATCGGCCAGCTCGGCATTGGCGGCTTGTTCGGCGCTGTCGCTGCCTTGGCTGCGCAACTGCTGCAAGCGCGCGGTCCGTTCCGCCACCGTCAGGTCGAGGAATTCATCCAGCAGCGGACTGAGCTGCAACCAGCGCGCCTTGTCGACCGACCGCATGCCGTTATTTCAGCGCCAGCGAAAGGAACAGCCGCGCCTTTTGCCAGTCGCGTTGCACCGTGCGTTCGGTCACGCCCAGGCTTTCGGCGATGTCCGCCTCCAGCAAGCCGCCAAAGTAGCGCATCTCCACCACCTGGGCCAGTCGTGGGTCCAGCTGTGCCAGTTCGGCCAGCGCCTCATGCACCTGCATGATTTCCTTGTCTTGCTGCGGTGCCAGGTTGGCCACAGCGGTGTTCAAGGTCACCTGCTGGAGCTGGCCGCCATGCCGATCGGCTTGGCGCAGGCGCACCGCGTCGATCACGATGTTGTGCATCACCTTGGCCGCGTAGGCGAGGAACTGCTTGCGATCCTGAAAGGCCAGTCGGCCCGATTGCTGCATCTGCAAAAAGGACTCGTGCACCAGACCGGTGGCATCCAGCAGCGTCATATCGCCCGACCGGCGCATCCGGCTGCGCGCCAGGCGCTGCAGATCGCCGTACAACAGCTCGACCACCCGGCCGGCGGCATCGCTGTCGCCGGAGTCGGCCGCTCGCAGCAGGGTGGTGATCTCGCTCATGCAGTGGGTAATGGAAGGGGACTTGGGGTGAATCGGGGTGAATTCGAATGAATCGGGCTGGCTCGCGCTGCTTTTATCGGCCAGAGTTGGGACTCTAGCGGAAACCCTGAAAAGAATTTCATCGACCTTGTCGGGTTTTGGGCGTGGATTTCGTTTTAGTAGACAGGGGGCGTGATCAGCGAAGTCATCGGCCCTGGTAAAAGTGGCTCTGCATGTTCTAGACTGCGGGGCTGCAAACGGTGTGGTCTCGATCAGGAGTCAATCCAAATGGCAACCCAAATGACAACGCCAATGTCAATCCCAGCATCAACCCAGATGGGCAAGCCAAGCGCAAGACCGTCCGTGCTGGTGCTGGATGACGATGAGTTTAGCCAGATGGTGTTGCGCAAGCATTTGAACCTGCTCGGCTTCACCCAGGTGCAGACGGTGTCCGACGGGCTGGAAGGCGTGGCCGCGCTGGACCAGCAGACGCCGCCCCCGGACATCATCATTTGCGACATTTTCATGCCCCAGATGGACGGCATCGAGTTTGTGGCCGAGCTGGTCAAACGCAACTTTCAAGGCCAGCTGATCCTGATGACCGGCATGAATACCGACATGCTGTTGGTGGCGCAAGACATCGCCCGCATGAACGGCCTCCATGTGTCCGGCGTCCTGACCAAGCCGGTCACCGCCAAGTCGCTGGGTTTGGCCATGGCCTGCTTGCAAGCCGCCTGATGATTTTTTGAGGGCCGGCGCGGCGGCCGGTGCGGCTTCCTACAATGGCGGCCGCCACTACCCGTCAGGCCTGCCATGACCCCAGCCCAGCCCCGCCCCAAGCTGCCCGCCGCCATCTGGGTGCTGGGCTTTGTCAGTTTGCTGATGGACGTGTCGTCCGAGATGATTCACAGCCTGCTGCCGCTGTTCATGGTGGGCACGCTGGGCGCGTCGGCCTTCACGGTCGGCTTGATCGAAGGGGCGGCCGAGGCCACCGCGCTGATCGTCAAGGTGTTCTCCGGCGTGCTGAGCGACTGGCTGGGCCGCCGCAAGGGCCTGGCGCTGCTGGGCTACGGCCTGGGAGCGCTGACCAAGCCGGTGTTTGCGCTGTCCAGCAGCGTCGGCTGGATCATGGCGGCGCGGCTGACCGACCGGGTCGGCAAGGGCATTCGCGGCGCACCGCGCGATGCGCTGGTGGCAGACCTGGCACCGCCCGGGCTGCGCGGCGCGGCCTTCGGTTTGCGCCAGTCGCTGGATTCGGTCGGCGCGGTGCTCGGGCCGCTGCTGGCCGTCGGCCTGATGCTGTTGTGGGCCAACGACTTCCGCGCGGTCTTCTGGGTGGCGGTGATTCCGGGGGCCATGGCCGTGGCCTTGCTGGCCTTCGGCATTCAAGAGCCACCCCGCAGCACGCAGCCGCTGCGCCACAACCCGATCAGCCGCGCCAATCTCAAACTGCTGTCGCCCGCCTATTGGTGGGTGGTGGGCATCGGTGCCATCTT
>CANFYD010000496.1 GCA_947450745.1 Burkholderiales bacterium | reverse complement strand
GTGACCTGAGCGAGCTGCTGCCCGACATCGTGGCGGCGCTGAAAGCCCGCCTGAACAAGCCAGTGGCGGGCAAGCTGGCTTTTCATCCGCCCTGCACGCTGCAACATGGCCAGCAATTGCGCGGCGGTGTCGAGATGGGTTTGCGCGAGCTGGGTTTCGACGTCGCGGTGGCGATGAACGAAAGCCATTTGTGCTGCGGCTCGGCCGGCACCTACAGCGTGCTGCAGCCCGAGCTGTCCGGGCAGTTGCGCGACCGCAAGCTGCTCAATCTGGCCGAACTGCAGCCCAGCGCCATCGTGTCCGCCAACGTCGGTTGCATCAGCCATTTGCAAAGCGGCACCGACACGCCGGTCAAGCATTGGGTCGAGGCGCTGGATGAAGCGTTGGCCGAGGTTGTTCGCTCCGACTATCAGTCCATGACTCCGTAGTTCATGGCGCGCTCGGGGCTGTCCTAACCGCCACCTTGATCTGGCGCAAGGCGGCGGCGGCTGAACCCGGCCAGACTGCGCCTCGACATGAAGACATCCGCGCTGATTCAAAAGTACCGCAAAGTTTTAGGGGTGGCCGCCTTGGCCTTGCTGGGCCTTGGGGTGTGGAGCCTGCGCTGGTGGGAAGGGCCAGAAGTGCCGGTCGAGCGGGTGGTGCAGCGGGACTTTGTTCAATCGGTGGTGGCCAGCGGCCATGTCGAAACACCGCACCGCGTGGGAGTCGGGTCGCAGATCACCGGCACCGTGCTGAGGGTGCCGGTGGCCGAGGGCCAGCATGTGGCCGCTGGCGATCTGCTGGTGGAGCTGGAAGCGTCCGAGCTGCTGGCGGCGCAACGCCAGGCCGACATCGCCGTGATCCAGGCGCAGGCGCGTTTGCGTCAGTTGCAGGAGTTGCAAGCGCCGGTGGCCGAACAGCAATTGCGCCAAGCGCTGGCGACCTCCGAGGTCGCCGCCGCGCAATTCAAACGCAGCCAAGCGCTGTTTCAACAAGGCTTTATCGGGGCCGCCGCGCTGGATGAGGCGCGCAAAGTGGCGGCGCTGGCCGACGCGCAACAGCGGCTGTCGCAAAAGCAGCTGGAGTCGCTGCGGCCTGCCGGCAGTGATGCCGCCTTGGCGCAAGCCGCTTTGGCGCAAGCGCAAGCCAGCGCCGACGCCGCCCGCTCGCGCGTCGCCTACACCCGCATCAAGGCACCGTCGGCGGGCACCTTGATCGCTCGCAATGTGGAGGTCGGCGATGTGGTGCAACCCGGCAAGCAATTGCTGACCTTGTCGCCCAGTGGACGGGCGCAATTGGTGGTGGCGATCGACGAGCGCAACTTGCGCCTGATCGCACTCGGGCAGCCGGCGCTGGCCTCGGCGGACGCCTACCCGGAGCGGCGTTTTGCCGCCGTGCTGGCCTACATCAACCCGGGCGTGAACGTGCAGACCGGGGCCGTGGAGGTCAAGCTGGATGTGTCCGGCACACCCGCTGCGGCGGCCCCGAGCTTTTTGAGTCAGGACATGACCGTGTCGGTGGACATCGAGGTGGCGCGCCGCCAGCAGACGCTGCTGCTGCCGGTGTCGGCGCTGCGCGATGGGCAGACCGCTGCGCCCTGGGTGCTGCGGCTGGAGTCCGGGCGGGCAGTGCGCCGCGAGGTGCGTCTGGGACTGCGCAGCGGCGGGGCGGCCGAGGTGCTGGCTGGCCTGGCGGCCGGCGATGCGGTGGTCAACTCCGCGCTGGTGCTGCCGGGGGCGCGGGTGCGCGCTGCGCCGGACGCCACCAAGGCGGCCCCTTGAGCTTGAACCATGGCATGAATAGCGGCCTAAACAACGGCCTGCAGCCCTGGCTGCCGTTCGAGTGGATTGTGGCCATCCGCTTCTTGCGCGAGGGGCGCTTGCAGACACTGTTCATCATCAGCGGGGTGGCGATTGGCGTCGGCGTGATTGTTTTCATGTCCGCCTTGCTGGCCGGTTTGCAGGGTAATTTCATCAACCGCGTGTTGTCGGCCCAAGCGCATATTCAACTGCTGCCGCCCCAGCAAGTGACGCGACCGCAACGTGAAGCCGCGAAGAGCGCAGCGCCCGGTGCGGCGCTATCGGGGGCGATCATCCAGCCACCGCTGCAGCGTTTGAAGTCCATCGATCAATGGCAGGCGGTGGTTGAGGAGGTGCGGGCCTTGCCCAGCGTGCAGGTGGTGTCGCCGGTGGTGGGCGGTTCGGCGCTGGTGGTGCGAGGCAATGCCAGTCGGGCGATCTCGGTCGCCGGCATCGACCCGGCGCTGTATTACCGCATCGTCGACCTGAAGGCCAAGTTGCTGCGCGGCCGGGCCGACCTTGCGGCCACCGACATCTTGATCGGCACCGACCTGGCCAGCGACTTGGCTGTGGACGTGGGGGACAAGCTGCGGCTCAGCACGGCGGCCAGCGGTTCCAACGCGACGGCCGCCACCACCACCTTGACCGTCATCGGCATCTTTGATCTCGGCAACAAGGGAGCCAACCAGCGCAGCACCTTTGTGGCCCTGCACACCGCGCAAAGCCTGCTGGGTCTGCCCGGCGGCGTGACCAGCGTGGACGTGACGGTGAAGGACGTTTATGCCGCCGAAGTGATGGCGCAACGCATCCAGTCCGCGACCGGCGTGGAGGCCGACAGCTGGATCAAATCGAGCGCCCAGTTTTTCTCTGCCATCAGCGCGCAGACCATGGCCAACACCGCCATCCGGTTTTTTGTCGGTTTGTCGGTGGCCTTCGGTATTGCCAGCGTGCTGGTGGTGGTGGTGGTGCAGAAGTCGCGCGAGATCGGCATTCTGCGGGCGATGGGCATTTCGCAAGGGCAGATATTGCGCATCTTTCTATTGCAAGGCGGCTTGCTGGGCTTCGGCGGTGCGCTGGCCGGTTGCGGCATCGGTTCGGTGGCCTTGCTGCTGTGGCAGCGCTATGCGCGCAATGCCGATGGCACACCGCTGTTCCCGATGGTGTTTGACCCGGAGTTGTTCGCGCTTGCGCTGCTGCTGGCGACGTTGACCGGCTTGCTGGCCGCCTTTGCGCCAGCGCTGCGGGCTGCCCGCATGGACCCGGTGGTGGCGATTCGTGGTTGATCTATTCAAGTCAAGCGCGGGTGAGGGCGCTCTGGCGGTGTTGTCAACTGCTGCGGCGCTGCCTGTGGTGGTGCATTTGCAAGCGGTGCGCAAGATTTTCAATCCCGGCACGGCGATAGAAACCGAGGTCTTGCACGGCATCGACCTGACTTTGCGTCAGGGTGAGTTTTGTGCCGTGATGGGTCCGAGCGGGTCGGGCAAAAGCACCTTGCTCAACATCGTCGGCTTGTTGGACAGGCCGAGTGCCGGCACGCTGAGCGTCTGCGGTGAAGAAACCACCTTGCTCGACGACCGTGCGCTGACCCGGCTGCGTGGCCACAACATCGGTTTCGTGTTCCAGTACCACCACCTGATCACCGCCTTCACCGCGTTGGAGAACGTGATGATGCCGATGCTGGGAGCGGCTGGTTTCCCCAACGAGGCGATGCGCGCCCGGGCTGCCGAGTTGATTGCCAGCGTCGGCCTGACGCCCTGGCAAGACAACTTGG
>CANFYD010000495.1 GCA_947450745.1 Burkholderiales bacterium | reverse complement strand
TTGAAGCCGACCCAGGCCCCGGCCACCAGTTGGCGATGCATCAGGATGAACCAGCCGTCGGTGTTGTCCTGGGTGGTGCCCGTCTTGCCGGCCACGTCGGCGCGGATGCCGTAGCGGCTGCGGATGCCGAGGCCGGTGCCCCGGTCGATCACGCCGCGCATCACGTCCAGCAGCGTCTGTGCGTCGGCTTGCGACAGCGCCCGCTCCGGCAACTTGTCGGCAAATGATTCCAGCACTTGGCCGTGGCGGTCTTCTACCCGCAGCACCAGCGTCGGCTCGATGTAGCTGCCTTCGTTGGCCAGCGTGGCGTAGGAGGTCACCATTTCCTTCAAGGTCACCGGGCTGGTGCCCAGTGCCAGCGAGGGCACTTCTTCGAGCTTGCTTTGCCGCACGCCCATCGCGCGGGCCAGCGTGGCCACCTTGGCCGGGCCCACCGTCTGCATCAGCTGGGCGGTGATGGTGTTTTTGGAATAGGTCAGGCCGTCGCGCAAGCTCATCGCTTCGCCGCTCGGCGGTGTGCCGTCGCTGGGCCGCCAGACCGTGCCACCGGCCAAGGGGATTTCCACCGCTTCGTCGATAAAACTGTCGCTGGGCAAGGCGCCCTGCACAAAGGCCGCACCGTAGACGAACGGTTTGAACGTCGAGCCCGGCTGGCGGCGTGCCTGCTGCACATGGTCGAACGGGTCGGTGACAAAGTCGCGGCTGCCGACCCAGGCCATCACATGGCCGTTGCCCGGGTCCAGCGCCAAAAAGCCGACCTGCAAGCGTGTTTTGTCGCGCCGCAGCGCTTGCATGAAGGTCGCATCCGCCTGCAACTGTTTGACGGCATCCGCCCCGCTCAAGCCGGACTCGACCGCCGCTTTGTACTCCGCCGTAGTGCGCAGGAAGGACAGCAGCAACTCGTTCTTGCCCTTCCAGGCGCGCGGCCCCCACTCGGCGTTGACCTGTTCTTGCAGCCGGTTCGCTTGGGTGGCCACGGCCTGATTGGCGAGCTTTTGCAGGCGCGAATCCAGCGTGGTGTGCAGCACCAGCCCATCGGCATAGATGTTGTAGCCCTTGCGGTCGGCCCAGTCGATCAACCACTTGCGCAGCGCCTGCGTCACATGCGGAGCCGGCCCCAGCGATTCGGTCTGGCGTTCGAAGTCCAGCTTCAGCGGGCGCTTTTTCATGCGCTCCAATTGGTCCGCCGCCAGCTTGTCGTGCTTGACCATTTGCGCCAGCACGATGTTGCGGCGTTGCAGCGAGCGCTCGGGGTTCAGCACCGGGTTGTAGTAGCTGGTGCCCTTCAACATGCCGATCAGCGTGGCGCTTTCCAGCACGCTGAGTTTGTCGGCCGATTTGTCGAAATAGGTGCGGGCCGCCATCTCGATGCCATGGGCGTTGTACAGAAACGGCACGGTGTTGAGGTAGGTCTCCAGAATCTCCGGCTTGCTGTAGACCGCCTCGATCTTCAGCGCGGTGATGACCTCCTTCAGCTTGCGCGTGATGCTGCGCGAGCGGCCGATCTCCTCCGGGTAGAGGTTGCGCGCCAACTGCTGCGTGATGGTGGAGCCGCCCTGCAGGTCGCCGCTGAAGGTGTGCAACAGCGCCGACGCGGTGCGCTTGAAGTCGATGCCGTGGTGTTCGTAGAAGCGGTGATCCTCGGTCGAGATCAGCGCCGCAATCACATGCGGCGAGATGTCGGCCAGCCGCGTCCAGTCGCGGTTGGCGCGCCGGAACGCCGCCATTTCCTGCCCATCGGCCGACACCACCCGCGACGGCTGTTCCGATTTGGCCTGCCGGACGTCCTTGATGCTGGGCGTGAACGGCAGCAGCAGCAAGGCGTAAGCCAGCACCAAGGTGGGCAGGGCCGCCAACGACCAAGCGACACCTCGCCAAGTGGGGCGGCGCAAGCGCTGCAGGGTTCGCGTTGCCAGCGCGCGCAAGGAGGGGTAGTCGAATTTGATCAAGCCGCGAGTGTAGTGGCGTGAACCTTTGGGTTTGGCGGGCTCAACCCTGTGGGTTCAAGAGATCGGGTCAATCCTGTGGCGGCGGGGCGTCCACCTTGGCGCGCTCCAGCTTGTACCAAAGCGTGCGTTCGCTGATGCCCAGCAGGGCGGCGGCGCGGCGCTTGTTGTCGCCGGTGCGGCGCAAGGCCTCGGCAATCAGGCGCTGTTCCAGCCCGTCGATGGCCTGCGGCAGGTCGAGGTTGTCACGGGCGCGCGGCGATTCAGCCACTGATGCCTCGGCGGGCAGCGGCTGAGCGGCGGGGAGCTCGTTCAGTTCGCGCAAATCGGCCGGCAGGTGGCGGGTCTCGATCAGGGCGCTGCGGCACAGCACCAGCGCGCGTTGCACCACGTTGTCCAGCTCACGCACATTGCCCGGCCAGTCGTAGGCGAGCAGGCAGGCCAGCGCGTCGGGTGCCAGCTCGATCTGCCGGCCCTGCCGCGTTGCCAAGTGTTTCACCAGGCCGGGAATGTCTTCACGGCGGGCCCGCAGCGGCGGCAGCGCCAGCGCAAAGACATTGAGCCGGTAATACAAGTCCTCGCGCAAACGCCCGTCGCGCACGGCCTCGCGCGGGTCGCGGTTGCAGGCCGCAATCACCCGTACGTCGAGGCTGATGCTGTGGTTGCTGCCCAGGCGCTCGACCGTCCCTTCTTGCAGCACCCGCAGCAGCTTGGCTTGCAGGGCCATCGGCATTTCGGTGATTTCATCCAGGAAGATGCTGCCCTTGGAGGCCAGCTCGAACTTGCCGACCCGGTCCTTTACCGCGCCGGTGAAGGCACCTTTTTCATGGCCGAACAGCTCGGCTTCAATCATCTCGGCCGGCAGCGCGGCGCAATTGATGGGCACAAACAGTTTGTCGGCCCTGTCAGACGCGCGGTGCACCGCATGCGCGGCCAGTTCCTTGCCGGTGCCGGTCTCTCCGGTGATCAGCACCGCAGCCCGCGTGGGCCCGACTTGCCGGATCTGCTCGAACACCGCCCGCATCGCCTCGCTGCGGCCAAAGAAGTCTTCACTCGGCCGCTCGACCTGCTCGCGCAGAAAGTCATGTTCCAGGCGCAATTGCTCGCGCGCCAGCACGCGCTCGATTGCCAGCTCCAGCACCTCCACATCGAAGGGGCGTAGCAGATAGTCCTGCGCCCCGAGCTTCATCGCCTGCACGGCGGTATCGACGGTGCCCTGGGCGGTAATCACGATGGTGGGCACGCGCAGGCCTTGGGCGGCCATCGCCTTCAACAGGCCGATGCCGTCCAGCACCGGCATGCGCAAGTCCGTCAGCACCAGGTCGATCGGCGCTTGCTGCAGACGCTCCAGCGCCTGCTTGCCGTCGGCTGCGGTGTGCACTTGGTGGCCGAGCTGGCGCAGCATGATTTCGAGCACACGCCGCATATGGGCTTCGTCGTCGACGACAAGGATGCTGGCGGGGTTCAACATGGCGTGTCCTGGTTTGTATGGGTTTGCCGACGCGGCAGAAACAAGCTGAACAAGGTGCCGCCTGCGGCGCTGCGCCCGACGCTGATCTGCCCGCCGTGGGCGGCGATCACCTGCTGCACTACCGCCAAGCCGAGGCCGAT
>CANFYD010000494.1 GCA_947450745.1 Burkholderiales bacterium | reverse complement strand
AGCGGGCCGTTCTGCTTCCACTCGGTGGCCAGTTGCGGCACCAGATTGAGCTGCTTGTCGCGCCCGACCAGAGACTCGTAGACCTGCGCATTCATCAGGTTGGTCAGCGTTTCGTTCTGGGCATAGGGGTCGAGCGTCAGCGGGTCGCCGGCACTGGCCCAGCGCAATGTCTGTGCTTGCGCTTGCGTCTGCAGTCCAACCAGCAACAGGGCTGTGAGCAGCGGTGTCAGCAAAAGGGATTTCTTCAGTTTCATCGAGGGTTTCCGTGTGAAATTTGCCAGGTTCATGGCTGGATTCTGAGGTGAAAGCCGGCGCGCCCCGCCAAGCCTTAATTTTCGCCTTGTCCCGCCGGGGCGATCCTGCCTCCCAGCGGTGGGTGGGGTCGGGCACGCGGCGCGGCTTGCGCGTGCACAATTGCCGCATGAGTTTTCCTGTCGTGATTTCACCCGAGCCTGACTCTTTGCCCCAGCGTTTGTCGACGGCGTTGCTGGCCTTGGTCGCCCACCGGCCTGATTCAGCCCGCTTGCCGCAAGCCCGTCCAGCCGACGCCGCGCGCGAGGCGGCGCGCCAAGCAGCCTCGAAAGCGGCGCTGGCAGCGGGCGCGCTGGCGCTGCCGCCGGGTCCCCTGGGCTGGCTGACCTTGTTGCCGGAAATGGCCGCCGTCTGGCGCATCCAATCGCAGCTGGTGGCCGACATTGCCGCCATTTACGGCCGCAGCGCCGAGCTGGGGCGCGAGCAAATGCTCTATTGCCTGTTTCGCCACACGGCCGCTCAGGCGGTGCGCGATTTGTCGGTGCGGGTGGGCGAGCGCTTGTTGATCCGCCCGGCTACCACCTTGATGTTGCAGCAGATCGCCGGTTCTATCGGCGCGCGGGTGAGCGAGCAGTTGTTGCGCAAGGCCGCGTCGCGCTGGGTGCCGCTGCTGGGCGCGGCGGCGGTGGGGGCCTACGCTTACTACGACACCTCGCAAGTGGCCGCAGCCGCGATCGAGCTGTTCGAAAGCGAGAATTCACCCGATAAAGCGCCTTGAATGAGCGGCTTGGACGCAGCGTCCAGCGCGTAGACTGCGCCACCTGCTCCTTGCTGGCTTAAATATATTAAAGGTTTGTCAATGACGCCTCCCGTCATCCTGGATGTCGAAGCCTCGGGCTTTGGCCGCGGCAGTTACCCGATCGAGATCGGCTTCATCGAGCCGCAGGGCGCGGTGTTCTGTGCCCTGATCCGACCCGCGCCGGACTGGCTGCATTGGGACGCTTCGGCCGAAGCCTTGCACGGCATCAACCGTGAGTTGTTGCAGCGCTGCGGCAAAGCACCGCTTTGGGTGGCGACCGAAATCAACACCCGTTTGGCTGGCCAGGTCGTGTACTGCGACGGCTGGGGCCACGACTACTCCTGGTTGGCGCGATTGTTCGATTCGGCCGGCTTGGTGCCGAGCTTTCAGTTGGCCGATCTGCGCAGCCTGCTGAGCCAAGATGACGAAGTCTGCTGGCAGTCGGCGCTGGACCAAGTGCGGGCCGAGCTGAAGCTGCACCGCCACCGTGCCAGCAGCGACGCCAAGGTCTTGCAATTGACCTTGATGCGCGTCAAACAGCGGGTGGCGGCGGCGGCCATGGCCTCGGCTTTGGCGGCGGGGTTGCCGACTGCTTTGGCCGCCGCTTTGCCCACTGCTTTGCCCACACTGCGCGTTTGATTTAAAGCAAGCCCGGCTCAGCATCGCCACCGGATGATGTTGGCAGCCTACTCTGCACTGGAGATCTGCATGTTCAAGAAAATCCTGCTTCCCACCGACGGTTCCAGCATCGCCGGGCGCGCGGCCCAAGTGGCTGTCGACTTGGCGCAGCGTTATGGAGCCATCCTGGAAATCGTCAGCGTGATCGATCCGATGCCCTTCTTGTCCTTCCCGGACGCGGGCGGTGCGGCGCTGGCGTACTACTTGGATGCGGCCGAACAAGGTGCCAAAGAAGGCTTGGCTTTTGCAGAGGGCTTGGCCAAAGCCGCTGGCGTCAGCTGCGTCTGCCATGTGCTGCGCGAAGCTGCTGCCGCGCGGACCATCATCGAACATGCACAAGCCAGCGCCTGCGACCTGATCGTGATGGGCTCGCACGGCCGTCGCGGCTTGGACGCCGTGTTGCTGGGCAGCGTGGCGCAAAAGGTGCTGACCCTGGCCAAGATACCGGTGTTCGTGGTGAAGTGAAGTGACGCGAGCAGAACTGACGCGAGGCGCCGTGACGCGGGGGAGCGTGGCGCGCTCGCTGGCATTGGCGTAGCGGTCTTAAGTCACGAAACAGCGGCGCTCGGTCGCCTGTGACAAGGCCTGCAGCCTCGAATCGGCTGTCGGGTAGATGCCGACCAAGTATCCTGCGCACCCGTTAATGGTTCAATCGGACTATTTTTCCAGGAGATGCCATGAATACCTCGTCCAAATCCCTCAAAGTCGCACTGCTCGCCGCTTGCTTGACCGGCACCGCCCCGGCTGCGTTTGCCCAGGCTTTTGACGCGGTGCGCTTGTTCGGTGCAGCACCGACCGAGGGGCGTGGCACGGTCGGCTTGGCAGCCATCTTCGGCCATGAATACCAAGGCTCGGATGAGCGCCGCACGATGGCCGTGCCCTTGCTGGACTACCGCTGGGCCAACGGCTGGTTTGCCGGCACGTCGAACGGCATCGGCTACGACTTTTCCAGCAATCCGTCGATGAACTACGGCCTGCGCCTGACGGCCGATCTGGGTCGCAAGGAAAACCGCTCGGCCGCTCTGAAGGGCATGGGCGATATCGATGCCAAGGCCGAAGTGGGCGGGTTCTTCAACTACGCGGTCAGCCCTGACATGGTGTTGACGTCATCGCTGCGCTACGGCTCCGGCAATGCGAAAAAGAACCTCTTGCTCGACTTGGGCGCGGCTTACTCGACCTCCTTGGGTGCGGGCTGGCGCTTGGGCTTGGGCGTGGCGGCGACCTATATCAACGCCGACGCGATGCAAGGCAACTTCGGGGTGGATGCGGCCCAGTCGGCACGCAGCGGCTATGCGGTGTACGCGCCCAAGGCCGGCATTCGTGATGTGCGTGCCGCCGCCTCGTTGACCTATCAACTGAATGCCCGCATGGCCATCACCACGGCCGTGTCGGCCAGCAGCCTGCAAGGCGACGCCAAGCACAGCCCGTTGACGCGCGAAGCCAATGGCCTGTCCGGCGTGCTGGCGCTGGCTTACGGTTTCTGAGGGCGCGCACGCCTTGTTCTGACTTGCACCAGCGCTTGCCTCCCATGAACCTCATCAATCAGCTCTCGGTGGCGGTGCTCGTCACCGACGCCGACGGCCGTGCGCTGGCGGCCAACACCGAGTTGCTGGCGCTGGCCCACCTCTCGCTCGATCAGCTCTTGCATCAGCCGATGGAGATGTTGCTGCCGCCGGCAAGCCGCATCTTCTTGCAGAGCTTTGTTTGGCCGATGGTGATACGCGACGGGCAGATCAGCGAGTCCTATATGCAGCTGCGCGGCAGCCAAAACCAGCGCGTGCCGGTCTTGGTGAACTGCCGCAGAGGGCAGTTCGAGGGTAGCGTGGGCTACTT
>CANFYD010000493.1 GCA_947450745.1 Burkholderiales bacterium | reverse complement strand
CTCGGCCCTGAGTTCGGGTACTTGCGGTACGTAAACGCTGGTCAGGCCCTGCTGCAATTGCAGCAGGCCGTCGTCGAGCTTTTCCATTTGCGCGAGGATTTTCAACAGCGACGATTTGCCGGTGCCGTTGCGGCCGATAAGGCCAACACGCTCACCCGTTTCGAGCGAGAAGGAAGCGCCATCCAGCAGGGCCACGTGGCCGAAAGCGAGATGGGCGTTTGAGATTGATAGGACTGCCATCCCGCGATTGTCGTTGACGCGCTGCAAGCCGGTGTGACAGGGCGGTGCGGCGGGTCCGTCGGGTCGGTAAAAAGGCGCAACTTCTTGGCCAGCGAGAGGGCTGTGATGGCCCGGCGCTATGCTGCCCCCACCTGAACGCCGATCGCCGCCATGAAAGCATTATTTCTTCTTGTCCCTCTGCTGCTGCCCGTCGCCACAGTGCAAGCGGCCACCGAGCCCGCTGCCGAGTTGCAGCGCTGCAGCGCCGTGACGGCGCGCGATGCTCGGCTGGCCTGCTACGACAGCTTGGCGGCCCAATTTGCCGTCCCTTCTGCTATCCCCAGCCCCAGCCCCACAGTTGCGGCCAAGTCAAGCGACAAGGCCGGCACCGTGCTTGCGGCGGCAGCCGCCCCGGTCGGCAACTTTGGCCTGGAAGTGCAAGCGCTGAAGAACGAACCCGAGGCGCTGGCGAGCCAGATCGACGGGCTGTTCGAGGGCTGGGGCCCGAACCGGGCCATCACCTTGGCGAACGGCCAGGTTTGGCAAATCAACGACGGCAGCTCGGCCGTGCTTTATCTGAAGAGCCCCAAGGTCAAGATTCGGCGCGGCATTCTGGGTACGTTCGTGCTGGAACTTGACGGCACGAATGAAACCGCCAAGGTACGCCGCTTGCGCTGAGCAGCGGCTGAGTCCCTGGCCTTGGCCGCCCTGACACCCGCTTTCTGCTGTTCATCGCAATCGGCTGACGCAAAGCAAGCCAGGCCATAGGCTTGAGGCTTAAATTTGCTGAAAACAGGGAGAGCCGCATGTCTGACAGTCTTGAATTGGAAAAATTGGCCGATTTGCATCAACGCGGAGCCTTGTCCGAGGCTGAATTTGCCAGCGCCAAGGCCAGATTATTGAATTCGCCCACGCGCAGCAGCCCTGAAGGTAGCGCCGACGCGCCACTGGCAGCGGCTCTCAACGCGCTGCGCCGCAGCCGCGACGACCGCTGGCTTGGCGGCGTTTGCGGCGGCATCAGTCGTATCACCGGCCTGGCTTCCTGGGTCTGGCGCCTGCTGTTCACCCTGTTGACGTTGTTTGCCGGCACCGGCGTGCTGGTTTATTTGCTGATGTGGATCTTTGTGCCGGAAGAATGAGCGGGTGCCCGTGCAGAGACGGAACATGAAGCCTCAACATGAAGCAAGAGCAAAAAGTTTGCGTTGTGACAATTTGGACGCTGTCGAGATCCGAATAGACCCGCCCGTTCGGGGGGGTGTAGACAGCTTTCGTTGGCCGTCAATGTGTGGAACACTGCGCCAATGCAGAGGGCGGGACTCGTTAGCATTGGTATCTCGACCACCCAGGCAAGTCGTATAACGAAAGCAGACTCCATGAGCGATCTCAACGAACTGAATCAGGCGTCGCCGGTTCCAGCCCCGGTGGCTGTAGCTTTACGCGCAGGCTTGGTGTCGCGGCGGCGCTTTGCCAGGGCCGGCGTGGCGGTTCCCGTCGTGTTGACCATGGCGAGCCTGCCGGTTCATGCCGATCCTATTTGTATCAATCCCTCGGGCTTTATTTCGCAAAATACCTATGCGAGTCGGCACCCTGGAGGGGTTCCACCCCCTTGCGCGACGGTAGGTCCGGCCGTCTGGGCCGCAGCGGCTGATAGCGTTTGGCCCGGCGGGAAGTCGACCAAAGATCTGAAATTCAAAGACGTTTTTGGAGGCAATTCAAGAACTAAATTGATCGATGTTGTGAAAACCGGCAACGATTTTGACAAGTATTGCGTCGCTGCCTTTCTCAATGCGAGCAAGGGCAATGTGCCTAATTTTCCTCTGACCGTTCCGCAATCCAAAGGGCTTTGGACTGCGATCAAAGGCGGGTCAGCTCCCATGGGATCTACCAAGCCCTCAATCCCCGTTACCAGTCCAGCATGGGGCGAGTCGATGGCCGTGAGTTGGCTCAAAACCGTGATGCCTTGACGCCGGATTCGTGGCGGGCTCTGCGGAACGCACTTTTTCGATAGCGGCCGGCGTGGCGGTACGCCGCCTCGGTGACGAGGTGTTGGTGTACGTTGAAGCGAGCTTCGAAACCCATTTGGTGAGCTGGGCTTGCGGCCTGCTCGTCGAGACGCTGAACTCGGCTGACGCCCCCCTTACCAGCCAGCAACTCCAGCACCGGCTGTTCGCCGCCGAGCCTGCGGATGAAGCCGATGGCGATGACAGCGCGGACGACGGCGATGCCCTGCTGGCACCGCTGTTGACCCAGTTGCTGGACCTCGGCGTGCTTTCCGCCCAGCCATGCTGAGACTGGCCAGCCTTACCCACGAGGAGTTGGTCCGGCGACTGAGCTGCGACGGACTCAGGTTGCGCACCGGCCCGCTGGTGTTCTGCATCCGCTCCAAGGTGGCCGATGTGGCACGCGGCTTGGCCGCCTTGTACGGCGAACATCCGGTGCTCGGCGCCGAGGAATTTGCCGACTTTCACATCAGCGTCGACCGAGTCGCTGGCCTGCGCCGTTGGTTGCGCCCACAACTTGCCTTTCGGGTCGACGGCGAAAACTCCTTTGCACCGTTGCCCGGTGGTCAGGGCCTGCCGATGCTGGAATGGGGTATGAATTGGTGTGTTTCCGGGGCCTGCCATCAATATCTGATCCTGCATGCGGCGGTACTTGAGCGCAACGGCCGCGCGCTGGTGATGCCGGCACCGTCCGGTTCCGGCAAGAGCACGCTGTGCGCGGCGCTGCTGTTTCGTGGCTGGCGGCTGCTGTCCGACGAGTTGGCGTTGATCGACCTCCAGAGCGGGCAGTTGATCCCCTTGCCGCGTGCGGTCAGCCTCAAGAATGCTTCGATCGAGGTGCTGCGGCAGTTTGCTGGCCCGGCACTCCAGTTCGCGTCCATCGTTCATGACACCAGCAAGGGCGTGGTGGGCCATTTCAAGCCGCCGCTGGAGGCGGTTCAGCGCGCCGACGAGCCTGCGCAGCCCGGCTGGGTGATTTTTCCGCGCTATGTGGCGGAAGCTCCGGCCGTGCTGGCGCCGCTGTCGCCGGGGCAATGCCTGATGCGCTTGATTGAAAACGCCTTCAACTACAACGTCCATCAGCGCGCCGGCTTCGAGGCGCTGGCGGACTTGGTGGCGGGCAGTTCCTGCCATGAGTTCAGTTACAGCTCGCTGGACGAGGCTGTCGCCTTGTTCGAACGGCTGGCCACCGCCGACCTTGTTGATCGGAGCGCGCAGTGACTGGCCTCGGCACCATCCCCGGTATTCACGGGCCGCAGCCCGACCTCGCTTGCTGGGCTTTGCAGCATCCGCAGCACCTGCCGGAGCTGACCCTGCCGCAGTGGGAGCTGCTGATTCGCCAGGCGCGCCGGGCG
>CANFYD010000492.1 GCA_947450745.1 Burkholderiales bacterium | reverse complement strand
TTCGACAAAACATACTTGGTGTGACGTACCAACTACCGTGCTGGCGACTCACCGTAAGAGGTGACCCCGTGATCAATCAACCATTCGATGGGGGTTGGCCGGGTCGAGCAGAATCTTGTCGTGTACCGATGGCATTTCCGAATGCGGCTTGCGGTATTGACTCCAGAGACGGCGGTCTTCCTCCGTATGGAATATCTGCTGATCGGGCATCGGGGACCATGAATCCACCGCCAGCCACAAGCGCAAGAGATGGCGGCGGTCGGGCAACAGCTTGGCATCCTGGTAATCGGTTCGGCCATGCACAAGCACGCGGTTATTCAGAAATTGGATATCTCCCTCCTTGAATCCCATATCGAGATAGAAATCGGGCGAGGCTGAAATCTTGCGCACTTGGTACAAGGCCTCGGATTCGAGCTCGGTGAACGGGCGCTCGCCACTTTTCTCAGCGAGTCGTGCGTAACCGGTCGGCAGGTAGCTCACATATTCACCATCAATCTCGGTCAGAAACGGCACTTTGTTTTCGCTATAAGTGCGCGTAGCGCGCCGGCCGTCTTCATCCGTGCGCTTCAAGAACAGGCCCTCCTCAAGCACCGCCATCAGGTCGGGCCGGGTATCGTGCAAATGGTTGAATACCGCCAGCGCGCTCGATATGCGGCTCTTGCCGCCTGAGATCGCGGTTCGCAAGCACATCAGCCCGATGATGTCGCAGGAATCGGTATGCATCAGCTGACCGCCGCCCTTGCGATAGCCGCGCGACTTCGGTTCATAGTCGCTGACATCGATCACATGGCCGAGCAGATCGCCAAGATAGGACTGCGTCATGGTCGTGCCGATGTAGGAGCCCAGACCGAAATAGATGCGCGTCATGTCGTCGTCCGAGTACCGGTCTCGCGGCAGACCGCGCAGCATCAGAAAGCCACGGCCGTTGCGCAGGAAATCTGGCAGCCCACGCAGCAAGCCAGCCACCTTGTCGAGCGGAAACGTGGCCGGGTTGATGTCCGGAAAGTCGAGATCTCCGAGGCTCTTCAGATGCTGGAGTGCGGCGTCAATCTCGGCCAGCTCTGGGCTGCTCAGCACATGCAGGCCGTCGGTCATCCAGTCAACCTCGGGGCCCTTCCAGGTGGTCGATGTGGCGATGGGGTAATTGATGGCGGTCATCTCGTTTGTCTCCTGTGAGTGGGTTGGCTGCAACGGTCAAGCCGCGCATTGCCGGATGAACTTTTTAGGGTGTGACTTGGCAAAAATGGCCGGCCCTGTCGAAGGGCCAGGTTTGCTCGCGCAAACAGGTGCTTGCAAGCGGCCGGTTGAAGGCGGTCCTGCTGCCGGGTTTCAGTCTTCAGGCGGGTACGCCAGAAACAATCTGCACGGGCTCGGCTGTGACCACGATGCCTTGCTCGACCAGCGCCGCATACGCTGCCTCGCCAACCAAGGCGACCAGCACTTCTTCGCTGTGTTGACCCTTGGTGGGCGCCGGCATCCGAAACGTCCCCGGCGACACGGCCAAGCGCGGCACGATGTTGTGCATCGGGACATAGCCGAGCTCCTCGTCTTCGAGTTCGATAATGCTTTCGCGTTCAATCACAAACGGGTCGACCTCCAGATGCGAAGCGTCGTAGATCGGGCCGGTGGTCACTTCAGCCTTGTCGAAGAAGGCTCGGTTTTCAGCCAACGTTTTTTCAGCGATGAAGCTGCCGACGATGGCGTCGATGTCCGCCACATGGGACAGGCGCGCCATATTGCTGGCATAGCGCGGATCATGGTTGAGGTCGTCTCGCCCGATGGCCCGGAACAGGCGTGCGGCCATGCTCTGGGTTGAAGTCGACAGACACAGCCATTTATCGTCAGCGGTGCGGTAGGCGTTGCGGGGTGTCGTGGTGCTGGAACGGCTGCCGGTGCGCACCTTGACTTTGCCGGTCAGGCGATAGTTGGCCACTTGGGGGCCGAGCAATGACAGTGTCGGCTCAAACAACGAGATATCCACCACCTGACCCGGCCCAGCGTTGACCCGCACATGCCAGAGCGCCATCATGACGGCGCTCGCGCCATAAATGCCGGTCGCCATATCGGCTAAAAACATCGGCGGCAGCACTGGTTCTCGGTCTGCAAAGCCATTCATCGCTGCAAAACCCGAATAGCCTTCAACCAGGGTTCCAAAACCGGGCTTGCTGCTGTAGGGGCCGGTCTGACCCCACCCGGAGATTCTCGCCACCACGAGCGCGGGGTTGCGCGCATGCAGGACGGCCGGTGACAGGCCCATTGCCTCAAGCACGCCAGGGCGAAAACTCTCGACCAGTACATCAGCGGATTCGGCCAGTTTGAGCACCAACTCAATGCTTTCAGCACGCCTCAGATCCAAACAGATGCTGCGCTTGTTGCGCGCGTAGGTTTTCCAATAAGTTTCGATGCCCAGTATCTTGAAAGCGCGCAAGGTGTCGCCGGCAGCCGGTTCAACCTTGATCACATCGGCACCAAAGTCGCCAAGCTGCAAAGTCATCATGTTGCCCGCTACAAGCCGGGAAAGATCGATCACTTTCACACCCTTCAATGGGCCGGCCGAAGAAGGGTCGAATTTTTTTCTATGCAACGCGCTCATGGATGGCTTCTGTCTCTGTACTTGACTGTTCTGGATCGGGTCTTGCCAAAGCATATTGTTAAATAGACATGATGTCTATTTAATTTGAGAAAATATTTCTTGAGGTTGCCATTTGGATCTTGATGGTCCATCCTTCGCGCCTTCGACAAAACTTTGCGGCATCTCCCGCCTCCCTATGAATTCACTGCTGAAGGACCAGTCATGACACTGAAGGCTGAGCCCGGTGTTGCCGCAGTCAATCGTGCGTTAACGATCTTGAAGGCGTTCGAGAACAGCGTCGAAGGCATGACGCTGACCGACCTGATGAACGTGACCGACTTCCACCACAGCACCATCCTTCGCCTGTGTGAATCGCTCGAACATTTCGGCTTCCTGAAGCGCATCCAGGATGGGCGCTACATGCTCGGGCCAATGCCCTTCTATTTGGGTGCGATCTACCAAAGTTCGTTCCACTTGCGCGACTACGCCTTGCCGGTGCTGCGACAACTGGTCAAGGAGACCGAGGAAACCGCAGCAATCTATATCCGCGAAGGTGATGAACGAGTCTGCTTGCATCGCCTCGAATTGCAGCGCTCTGTGCGTGTTCACGTGCGAGAGGGCGAGCGCTTTCCCCTGGAGGTGGGTGCGGCCGGGAAGATCATTCAGGCCTTTTCGGCGAACCCGCCAGCCGACTCTGAGGGTGTTCGCAAAGCCCGCTTTGCGGTCTCGATCGGCGAGCGCGACGCGGAAAGCGCGGCTATCTCCTGCCCTGTCTTTGACTCTGGCAAGCAGTTTGTCTGTGCGATCTCTCTGGGCATTCCACGCTATCGCTTTAACGCCACCGTGTTTGCCGAGTACCTGCCCGCGCTGATGGCCGCATGCAGCCAACTCACCTCGGATCTTGGCGGCGACCCGGGATTCTTCGCACCGCCTTATGCTCCTTTGGCAAGCGCGGAACCTCAGCCGGAATGAGCCTGGCCATCTTGGAACTAGCGCCAACACTCCAACCT